>JBILCQ010000020.1:0-15461 GCA_044353065.1 Flavobacteriales bacterium
TTAATGCTCTACGGAAATGGAATGGATATTTTCCGCATTGTCACGGGTTCCTAAAACGCGTGCTTGTATATCTGCCGAGCTCCGTTTACTTGGCGGAATTTTAGCGTATGCTTTCTTGATTTTTTGCCCTGCACGTGGTCTAGCACAAACGCTTGTTTGCTCGGAAGAGATGCGCAATGATCGAGATCTTGAGCAAGTGCAGGCAATTGCATACCACGATACCCTTATTCATGTCATTGAGGAGCGCGACGATCATGTGTTGCGTTGGTCGTGTTATGGAGCTCTGTCCATGCAAACAGTTCGCAGCACGTTAATACGACCAGCCGTTGAAGGCGACCAGCTCATTCGCTTTTTTGTGCGGCAAAACATCATGACGACGATCAGCAAGCGCCGCAACCGCAATGCAGAAAGCACTGAGATATACGTTACACAATACGACCGTGACGGAAAGTGCTTACTTCCGGAAAAACTCATTCATACGCAGCATGACCGCAATGAGCAACGACGAAACAAATTCGAATGCAAGTTGTCGCCCGATTCAGCTCACATACTTGTTTATTTCGATTCAGAAAAAGAACGTAAACATTCCGAGGGGATTTCGTTCAAATGCTTCACAAGCGAATGGATACTTCAATGGGAAAAAGAAATACGACTGCCTCCATCGACCGACGTGTTACAACCACATCATTTCCTGGTAGACAATGACGGTGGTGTATACATGATGAGTGGCCAAAAACCGGTGAAAGCTGCGGCCGACTGGATTCATCCGCAAGGCGGTAAATACGTGGTCTACTATTACAATCCGGCTTTGAACAAGCTCAAGCAATACGACATCAATCTGAAAGACAAGCAGGTGGTTTCGGTTGACTTCATGCTGAATCAAAAGCAAGAATTGGTAATTGCCGGTTACTATTCAGACAATTTTCAAAACCATGCATCCGGAACACTTTTGTTTTGCATACATGCCGGAGGCGGGCGCATCAAGACCGCATCCTATACGCCGTTCGCAAAAGAATTCATAAAAGAAATGACCGGAAAAGAAAAGGGCACACTCGACGAGTTCTATCTCGATTATCTGTACCTAACCGACTCGGGCAATGTTGTTCTTGCAGGCGAACAATACTATGTAAGCCGCTTGGTTTCAACCGACCCCACCACCGGAAGACAATTGGTGGAATACCGCTACAATTTCGACGATATCATGGTTTGCATGATGGATACCGGGGCAAAACACCTATGGAATGTGCGAATTCCGAAAAAGCAATTCACATCGATTTTGAACGATGCAAACTTTTCGTATTCCTGCACACTCGGAAAAGAAAATGTTTCAATCACTTTCAACGACAGCGAATCGAATAACGCGAAAAACAAAGCAGGAAAATTAACAGAAGCATCGCCTTGGGTTGGCTCAAAAAACAGTGTGACAACGCGTGTTGACCTTGGTTTTGATGGAGTTTACACACGTTATACGCTGGTCGATAATTCGGAAGAACGACTGTTATTCAATCCATTTATGTGTGTCTCTGCGTCTTGGTCGCAGCACTTCTTAGGTCTTCAAGACAAAAGAAGCTACAAGTTTTGCCGCATCCGGTGATGAAATATCGGAAAGACCGTATTATATTCGCACCCCCGATAGACGATTGGGGAAATGCCTAGGTGGCGGAATTGGTAGACGCGCACGACTCAAAATCGTGTGTCTTCGGGCGTGTGGGTTCGATTCCCACCCTGGGTACAACAAGAAACACTGCTATTAAAGCAGTTCATTTAACCAAAAAAACCGTTTACACTTAAACCACCGGAATTCCGGTGGTTTTTGTTTTGCAGACAACTTACTTTTTGATTGGCTCGTCGTTCAATCGCCAAGTGAGCGATAGTCGGAGCAAACGGCCCGGCATGGGCACAAATCCACTCTCTATATAGGCCTGGTTCATGAGGTTGTTCACATCAATCGCGACGTTCATTCTGTTAACTGAAGCCGAGGCGCGCAGATCGTAAACCCAATAGCTTCCTGAGTTAAGGCGCTCTATGTAGCGTGATATCAACTGCAGACGGAAATTCGAGTATAGCCGAACTTGCGCGCGGGCCACAAACTGATGGCGAAGGTTGTTAAGTGCGTATTTGCTAAACTCTACTGATTCACCTAAGCGTCCGGACAAAAAGGTATGCGAAACACCTACCTGTTCAAGCGCAACCGGGGCATCCGATTTCAGCTGAACCACGGCTCGACTATCAATACCGGCCATGCTCACAAGCTGAAAGTTCTCAGGCATCCAAGCCTCTTCTGCGCTATCACGGGTAAAGTCAATGAAATTACTTGTTCTACGCACAAAACCGCCTGACTCGACGCGAAGCATTCCCTCGTTCCATTTCAATCCGATTTCACTATTAAAGGCCTGCTCCGGCTTCAATGATCGATTGCCGACATTCGCTCGGTCGGAATAGTATAAATCGGTAAAGCTCGGGTTGCGGCTTCCAAGACCAACATTTCCATACAAGCGCAGCGAACGAACCAACGGAGTATTGAACTCAAGGCCGGGATATACATTCGTTCCATACACACTGCTGTACTGCACCATAGCTCCTACCACTACAACCGAAGAGTTTTCAAACATCATTCGTTGCTCCCCATAGAAACTATGAAAATAGCGGGTATGATTGCCTAGATTGTTGCTGTTGATTTCCTCTGCGCGCGCTTCATAACCACCACCAAACTCACCGTAGCGATTCATCTTCGACGCATGCAGCTCAAGACCGGTAGCAGTGCTGTAATGATTGTTGCGATAGAGCGACGGATTTTCTCTAACAAAAATATAATCGTCCTCGCTGTAGCGCATGTAGGCGATTGGATGAATGTTCCACTTACCAAGCGCAACACGGCCTTGCACCGCAGCATACATGGACTCTGTTTTTTCGTACGCGTCTGTGTCGAACGGATAGGCGTAGAAACCATTCGCTCCCATCTCATTCCCCAAGTATCCCGTAGTAATATCAATCTGCGACTTTCGCTTTCCAACAATCATTCTGCCTCGATACCCTATGCGATATTGATTTAAGGCCGAATTGTAGCGATGTCCATCGGAGGCGAAAAAAGTGCCTTCCACTTGATGGCGCTGTGTGCCTGTTTTATTTCTCCATGCAGAGACGTAGCGCAAACCCGATTGAAGGTATTTCTTGACACTATCGCCTTCCAATGCTTCAGTTGAACCCATCCATAATTGAGCAACCGAATAATCGGATGCCGGTGCGCGTGTTACGATATTGATGGCACCCGCCATGGCATTGGCTCCATAGATACGTGCTGCGGTACCCTTAATTATTTCAATGCGTTCAACCTGCTCCAAGTCTATCGGCAAGTTCATCATAAGGTGCCCGGTTTGAGCATCTCTCATGGGCACTCCGTCAATTAGCACAAGTGACTGCTCAAAGGTGCTTCCCAAGATACTTAGGTCGGCCTGGCCTCCTTGCGAAGAGCGCTGGCGCAGATCTATTCCTGATACCCAAGACAATACCTCCGCAATACTTTGTGCGGGCATGGTCATGATTTCCTCATGGGTAATTATCTGAGCGTTGCGTGTCGACTGCTGGAAAGGCAACTGGGTAAGTCTTTTCTCTTCAATTAAGACTTCCGAATACACACCGGACGTATCGGTTTGTGCGAAAGAATGAAAAAAGCAACTACAGACTAATGCGAGGGTAATGGTATTTTTCATAAGCGCGAATATAATAGGTGTATCGTGACGAGAATTCGGTTTTGCTTAACTTGCGGTCTCAATTCTTTAACGCATGGCAAAGTCTCCGATAAGCTCAGCTAAGATTAATTCAAAGAAAACCGGTTCCGATAATTCGAAACTTAAATTTCCATTTCAAAAGAAAAACTATCAGCTCTTGCTAATCGGTGTAGGTATCATTCTGCTCGGATACTTGCTGATGATGGGCGGAGGAAGCGAAGATCCGAATGTGTTTGATCCTTCGATTTTTTCGTTTCAACGCATTACCCTGGCGCCTATCGTAGTTTTAGCGGGCTACGCATTTATCGGCTACGCCATCATGCACAAGCCAAAGAATAACGTCGAATCTTAACCAGCGCACAGTGTCTGTTTTTGAAGCCATTGTTATCGCCATCATAGAGGGCATCACGGAGTTTCTTCCGGTGAGCAGCACGGGACATATGATTATCACGCAGCATTTACTGGGTGTAGGTAACGATGCCTTTGTAAAAGCGTTTATTGTGAACATTCAGTTTGGCGCCATCTTAAGTGTAGTGCTTTTATACTGGAATCGATTTTTTCAGAACCTTGATTTTTACTTCAAACTCTTCGTCGCGTTCATTCCTTCAGCCATTTTAGGTGTATTGTTGAATGACCTCATCGACTCACTGTTGGAGAGCCCGCAGACAGTGGCTATAAGTCTTTTGCTGGGTGGTGTTGTTTTGGTTTTTATTGATAAGGTTCTCAACCCTCTTGAAGAAACTACAGTAACCTATAGAAACGCCTTTGTCATTGGCCTGGCGCAATGCATCAGTATGATTCCCGGAGTATCGCGTTCTGCTGCTACCATCATTGGTGGAATGACGCAAGGACTCACTCGCAAACAAGCTGCGGAGTTTTCATTTTTCCTCGCCGTACCAACCATGTTTGGAGCATCTGCGCTCAAACTATTCAAGGGCTTTCAAGACCACCCTGAAGTGTTTCAAGGTGACAATTTAACGCTGCTCTTTGTAGGCAATGTGGTGGCTTTCGTGGTTGCCATGCTTGCCATCAAGTTTTTTGTGAGTTTCCTAACCAAGCATGGATTCCGCGTATTCGGATGGTATCGCATCGTTCTTGGTGGATTGCTTCTAATACTGATGGCTCTCGGAGTAAATCTTCAAGTGCTCTAATGATTTTACTCGTGAGTCTTACCTTTCGCTCATGAAACTTTCGGCCGTTATCATAACCTTCAACGAAGAGCGCAACATTCGCCGTTGCATCGAATCGCTGCAAGGAGTAGCCGATGAAGTTGTGGTGGTCGACTCCTATTCAACAGATGGCACACGTAGCATAGCCGAATCGCTTGGAGCCCGCTTTATCGAGCATCCGTTTGAAGGACACATTCAACAAAAGAATTATGCCCTTACGTGCGCTCAGCATGAGTGGATTTTATCACTCGATGCCGATGAAGCACTTGACGAGACGTTGCGAGCATCGATTCTGGAAGTAAAAAAATCGGGTTCGTCTGCCGGCTATTCCATGAATAGACTGACTAATTATTGCGGGCATTGGGTTCGCTATTGCGGCTGGTATCCCGACACGAAAGTGCGACTCATTCGCTCAGGCAAAGGAATGTGGCAAGGAACGAATCCTCACGACCGCCTCGATCTTCTCGATGGGCAAAATGCAGTTCACCTCAGTGGCGACATTCTTCATTACTCATACTACAAGCGTGAGGACCATTTCAAGCAAATTGAATACTTCGGCGACATTTCAGCGCGTGAAATGTTTAGAAAACAAAAACGAATTGGTTGGCCGATGGTTCTCGTAAAAGTGGTGGTGCAATTCATCAAGAGTTATTTCTTGAAGCTTGGCATTCTGGATGGAGCTACCGGTTGGACTATATCGCGGTTATCTGCCTATGCCACCTGGCGTAAATACACGAAACTGAAAGCGCTATATAAGCATTCATGAAAACAGGAACTCGCATAATCATTTCACGAACTGATAGCATCGGAGATGTAATGCTTACGCTTCCGATGTGCGGTTGGCTAAAGAAGCACCTTCCCGATTCTCATATCATTTTTTTGGGTCGGGCCTATACAAAAGCTATCGCGGAAGCGTGTTCTCATATCGACGATTTTTTGGACTGGGATGTTATCAAAAACACATCACCTGCCGAGCAAGTAGAAACAATAGCCGCAACGCAGGCAGATTGCATCATACATGTGTTTCCGCGGAAGGAAATACTATGGATTGCGAAGCGCGCCGGAATTGGCATGCGCATAGCTACTGCACATCGGTTGCATACAATCACCAAATGCAACAAGCTCCTGTTTTTTTCCCGAAAAAAATCTGACCTACATGAATCACAGTTGAATTTTAAACTCTTGCGGCCATTGGGTATTCCCGACTTTATTGACTTGCAAGAAATACCCAATTACTATGGATTTCATAGTAACCCTAAAGTGAAAGAAGCGTGTGAATCACATCTTCAAGAGGCAGGTCCTCGCAAGCGCATTGTGTTTCATCCACTCTCAAAGGGAAGCGCAGTTGACTGGCCCATTGAACGTTTTCAAGCATTAGCTGATGCGTTGCCTTCTGAACAATATACTATCTACATCACCGGCACCGCGGAAGAAGGAGAAAAGCTTCGCGCGCAGGGGGGAATCAGAGGCAATCATGTTTCTGATTTAACCGGAAAATTCGAGTTAGCGCAGCTTATTGCATTCATCGATTCATGCGATGGATTGGTTGCTGCAAGCACCGGCCCTTTGCACATTGCGTCTGCACTAGGCAAACATGCCATCGGATTGTATTCACCTAAACGCCCCATACATCCCGGGCGATGGAGTCCCGTCGGCATAAACGCACATGTGCTTTGTGCTAAAGAACATCCGAAGAAAGGCGGGCATCTTGCTGTTTCGGCCGACGAAGTTCAAAAAGCGATAACGACTTTTTTGCAGTGAACATGGAATAGAAATAGGCCATTAGCATTACACCGGCCTGCGACTCTAAGGTGTCTTCCGTTAAAAAAGAAATAGCGACAAGCAGCACAATCATTTGAAGATTGAGATCGCTTCTCGATGCCGTAAGGATGGGCCAAAACGTGATACACAGGAAAATAATAAGCCCGAATAAACCGTACGTTGCCCACATCGTGAGATATTGATTGTGCGCACGTAAGCGATACCGATTGGAAAGCATTGAATTCCTCTCATTGTAACCATCCTGAAATGCTGACTTGATATCGCCTGTTCCTACGCCGGTCCACATATTTCGTTGAATAATCAGCCACGCTGTTTTCCAAAACTCCAATCGTTGAATAACGCTGTGCCCATCGGGTGAGCCACCCGCTTTGTAGTTGGACCATTCGAAAAAAATTCGACTCAGCCGTTGGCTCAACCCATGTTGTGTATGTTCAATGCACGTAGGAATTCCCTTTTCAATAGCCAAGACATCCTCTTGAGTTAATGCTGCGATGCCATCAGCATCCTTACGCAAATCTTTCGAAGTCAAATACCGAATGAGTGTTCCTTTAAGAGAATGCCCCCTTTCATCCAAGCTATCAAGGTGCCGCGTGCTCCTTTCATACCAGGCCTCATACAACTCTTGATCCGCCACGAAGGAATAAACCAATCTTCCGTTTTCAATAAGAGGATAATCGGGAGAATGATTATAAGCGGCACCGCGAGAAGTAAGTGTATCATCTGTTTGATTGCTTGTGTATTTAAGTGTGAAATACTCCTTATAAGACTTCGCCAGATACATCGAGGAGAGGGCGATGAGAACTACAGGAACACTAAAGACAAGCGCCTTGCGATAAAACGACGATTGACGAGCGGCTACATGAAAAGAGGACCAAACAAGCAATAGAGAAAGGGCACACACTCCCGTAACGCTGCCAATTACATACAGAAAATAAAAAGATGGAATAGCAAAAAGAATGATGAGTATGACACCCTTTACGGAAGAATAGGCATAACTCACCAACAGGCCAAAAGCAAGGGCGATCAACAATGAAAATCGCACATGCGAAATGAATAAGGATATAAGGCGAACATCCTTGTCGATTTCCGGAGATCCTATCCAATAGGATTGCAAACAGAATAAAACCGCAACGGCAACACCCAATATAAAAATTCCGGTGAGGGCGCGAAATTGTCCTTGGGTCAATGGATTCAACCCTGAAATGAGCAAGGGCAGCACCATCAAGGGTAACTTCATGCGAATATCCCAAAAGGCATGATTGTAATTGGAAGTCCACAGTAAGCCGACAATTGGCAATAGAATCAAAGCAGCGAGAGCAATGGCAGAAGAGTTAGATGTAAACCGCTTCCACCGCTGCAACACGGATTTTTTTTGATACAGATCACCGGCAATTTGAAGGACCAGAACACCTGCTAACCAAAACATGCCAAAAGACATGAAGAAGTTGCTGAATGAAAGAGCAACTGCGATAATCGCAAATCCGAAGAATTGCAAATAGTCGGTAACGTTATTCCAAGTATTCAATTTCATATCAACTGACCGCCGCCGTTATATATTGAACGGCACGGTAGAAAAAGTTCTATTTCTTTGCTTCCACCGGTGCGAGCAGTTGGTTGTAGTTGGAGGAGAACACCTCCAATGATTTCAGTACACACGGGTCATCGCGCAACGCATTTTTCGAGCGACCCGTTTGGTAGTAGTAACGACCTACAATTTCATTTTCCAAAAACTCTTTGATCTGTGGCTTGAACTTAATCAGATCATTTTCTGTCTTCGGTTCAATTTTGACAAACAGCTCATCAAATTGCTTTTCTGAACCCTCGAAGTACTTTTCTTCTTTCGCTGTTTTCTTGAGTTGCTCAAACAACTTCTCGGTATGTGTGTCGTAGTGAAAATCCTTGCCCTTAGCGAAAGCCACAAATTGATTGTACTCTTCATCCGTCAAATGAAACACGTCGGCCGAATCGATAGATGCATGACTTCGCTGATAATCGGTTGCCCAATGGAAAATTATCCAATTCTCGACGAGTGAGCGAAGAATGTGAGCAGCGTCTTCTTCCTTCACTTCAACATCCGGATTAATTCCTCTTCCATCATTCACTGGTCGTCCATTCTTTGTTTTGAAATTACGAATCAGTGAATCGGCTTTGGCAACGACTTGACCGGTATTTTCATCGCGGTTCGAGTAGTCCAGTCGTTGAATGCACCGTCCACTCGGTGTGTAGTATTTGGCTACAGTCAGTTTAATCTTCGTGTTGTAGGCAAGGTCCTTTGTTTGCTGCACGAGTCCTTTACCATAAGACTCCGTGCCAATTACCACCGCTCTATCAAGATCTTGTAAGCTGCCGCTCACGATTTCTGAAGCAGATGCCGAACCACCGTCGACCAATACCGCAATAGGAATTTGTGTGTCGATGGGCTCACTTGTGGCTGTATACGTTTTATTCCATTCGTCAATTTTCCCCTTCGTTTTTACGATCTCAGTACCCTTAGGAACGAAGTAGTTCACGATTGTAATGGCCTCGCGCAACAATCCGCCACCATTGCCTCTCAAATCGAGAATGAGGCGATTCATGTTGCGTTTTTTCAAAGCGAGAAAAGCAGACTTCACTTCACTGCCTGCCGATTGTGTGAATCCCGTTAGCTGAATATAGCCGGTTGCTGAATCGGAAAGCATTGCGTAGTAAGGAACATCTTTGATTTTGATTTCCTCCCGTGTTACTTTAATGTTTCTTGGTTGCGCTTCACCCGGACGTTGAATGGTCAGCTCCAGTTCGCTTCCCGGCTGACCGGTAAGCTGATCCGTGACATCATCGTGTCGTTTTCCTTCTACCGATTTTCCATTGATTTTAAGAACTACATCGCCGGCCAGCAGCCCCGACTTCACAGCAGCGTATCCTTCGTAAGGTTCAGTGATGGTAATCTTCCCGTCGATAGTATTGACCAGTGTTCCAATGCCCCCATATTGGCCGGTTTGCATGAACATCGCCTCTTCTATTTTCGATTCCGGATAATAAACCGTGTACGGATCGAGCGACTTGAGCATGGCATCGATACCCGTTTTCATTAAGGCACCGGGTTTCGTTCCATCCACATAATAAATGTTGAGCTCCTTATAGACGGAGGTGAAAATTTCCATGTTCTTGGAAATCTCAAAAAACTCGTCAGAAAAAGTGGCCGAAAGCAATACAATGCCGGTCACCAAAAGCGCAATACCACGGCGCAAACGGGATTTAAAAAAGCGTCTAATCATTTCGTTTCGGTTGGATTTCCGGGCAATGTCGCCTGAGATGTTTCATTGCAAAACCGGAGAATCAAGTCGTTCATCTTCCCGAAAACGTATGGGTAGTTGGGAAGTTGTTTTCCGGTAAAAATAAAATGAAGAGCGTATTGTTGATTGCGCTCCTTTAGTGAACTATAAACAACGTGCTTTTGCTTTCGGTAGGCCTCGCGGAGCAGGCGCTTGGCGCGATTTCGATCATGAGCGCGTTTAAACAACCTTTTGCTGGCGCTAAACATCGCCTGCGCAGGAAATTCTACCGGCAATTCGCAAGGCAGATAGACCAAAATGATTGCTGGCGATTTGACGCTCGATCCACGAGCATGGAGCGCTTCAATGATTTTTCTGCGGGATAGTCGCTCATCTTTAGAAAAAGATTGACTGCCTGTAAGCGATGTCATTTCGCGAATTTAATGCTCATAAAGGTCTGCGTCCATCTGAAAACTCCGAATATCCTATTTCGGACTATTTTGCACAACTGAAGTGGGCCATTAACCAACCGCTCAACCGAACCATAATTCAAAATCTGCCTCGATGAAACAGCGATTGAAATACGTTCTATTCATCTTACATATTCTCGCATTCACTGACCTGCTGGGGCAACAACCAACTGTCACTTATCGTGTCATTAGTGAGATTTCAGAAAACCATTATCGAGTTACTGTTTACCTTGAGAACACGACTGATAGAGGCTTCGCGAGGATAATGGAGTTCTATCCGGAGCAATTTGAAATATCGGAAATAGTAGCTGAAAACGCCCTGGTCACAGTTATGAATTCAGGCGTAAAATTTCTCTGGGTCGATGAGCAAACAAGGCCTGAATTCATTGAGTATACGTTAGTGGGTAATAAAGGCGACAACAAACCGAACGTCTTAGGTGATTACGTTTCGGGTATTGACCGGATCGAAACTCAACACCTCGTTGAAAGCGTTTACTCCAACTCAATTCCTGAAAAAAAACCGACGGTCAAGCAGAGCGTAACCGGAAGATTAACGGATCCAATTAACGGTGAAAGTATACCGGGAGCAATCATTCGAAATGAAAATGGAAATGCAGGGACCGTGAGCTCACTCGATGGATTCTTCCAGCTCGAAATTGAACCGGGTGAGGTATTAATCATCGAGGCCATTGGTTATGAGACCTTGCGTTTCAAAACAGCCAACACAACAAGTAGTGAACAAATCGGCATAGAGCTAAATCCCATACAAAACGAATTCAACGTGGTAGTCATATCGGCCGGGAAATTCGAGCAAAAGGTGAGCGAAGTAACGATGAGTATGGAAGTGCTCACTCCGCAATTGTTGCACGACAAGAATGTTGTGTCGGCCGATGAGGCGCTGCAACAAACACCAGGTGTTAGCATCGTTGACAAAGAACCACAAATCAGGAGTGGTAGCGGATATTCATTCGGTGCCGGAAGCCGCGTTCAAATTCTCGTCGACGACATGCCCACCTTGAGTGGCGATGCGGGCAGGCCGGCGTGGGATTATTTGCCCATTGAAAATGTATCGCAGGTAGAAGTTATTAAAGGCGCCAGCAGCGTGCTATACGGAAGCGCTGCATTGAGCGGGGTAATCAACCTTCGCACAGCTTCGCCGGCCGACACGGCTCGCACAGTCGTAACTGCTTATCACGGATTTTACAGTACACCACAAAATCAACGTTCGGTTTATTGGGCGGGCAATTTGCAGCGAAGCGGGTTAAGCTTTTTGCACCTGCAAAAATTCGGACAACTCGATGTGACGCTCGCCGCCAATCTGGTGGGCGACGATGGTCACTTAGGTCCGCAACGCGACAGTCTGGGCGCATTCGAAAACGACTACAATCCTTTCACTGCCGATCGTTACAATGCCAATTCCAGAGCCCGTTTAAATACCAATCTGCGATACCGCTCGCGAAAAGTAATCGGATTGAGCTTTGGGTTAAATGCCAATTGGAACATCAGCAATTCGCTTTCAACACTCGTTTGGGAAAATGCCGACAGCGCGCTCTATGGCGCCTATGCAGGAAGCGCAACACGCACCAAGCAATTACTCGGAACGGTCGATCCTTATATTACCTACTTCACACCATCGGGACAAAAGCACAGCTTGCGCAGTCGCTGGCAATCGCTCGACAACAATAACGACAACAACCAAGGCAACTTCAGCGACCAGTATTATGGCGAGTATCAGTATCAACACGACTGGAAAAACGCGGGTATCGAATCGTTTAATACGACGGTGGGTGTGGTCGGCATGTATACACAAGCGCTAGGTGAGCTTTTCACAGGCGGGAATGAAGACGGCCGAAATACAGCCGAGAACTACGCGGCCTACCTGCAACTTGATAAGAAGTTTTTCAATCGCCTCAACCTCTCTGCCGGCGTGCGCTATGAGTATTTCAAAATAAATACAACCAGCGATAAGAAGCCTGTCTTTCGGGCAGGCGCCAACTATCAACTCGCTAAGGCAACTTATGTAAGAGCGTCGTACGGTCAAGGGTTTCGCTTCCCCAGCATAGCAGAAAAATTCATTGTCACCGGTGTAGGTACCATCAACATATTCGCTAATCCTTCACTCGTTGCCGAGACATCAGACAACAAAGAACTCGGAATTAAACAAGGATTCAAAATCGGAAATTTCGTGGGCTACGCCGACGTGGCCGTCTTCGAACAGAATTACGACAACTTCATCGAGTTTACATTCGGCACGTGGAGCAGGGTTCCTGTGGGAACACCATTTGCCCAGCTGGCGGATGCATTTGCCAAAACCATCGGATTTAAAAGTTTGAACACAGGAAAAGCTCGCATACGCGGAGCTGAGTTCTCTATTATGGGAGCAGGAACCATAGGCAAACATGAATTCCAGCTGCTTGCAGGATACACCTTTACCAACCCAATCACACTCACACCGCAATACAACTATGCGGTTTATGACGAAAACAGCACGCTAACCGCTCAGACGACCTACGCAAACACAAGCAGCGATACGACGGGCAACATTCTAAAATACCGTCTTCAGCATTTAGTGCGAGGCGACATTTTCTGGAAGTATAAAAAGCTGAGCGCCGGTGTGAGCGCGCGCTACAATAGCCATATGCAGAACATCGATAAAGCCTTCTTAACGCTGGAAGAAAACGCTGTAGTCACGAATTTCAATCCGGGAATAATCACATGGCGCGAAGACCACAAGAAAGGTGATTACGTGTTTGACCTTCGCGTTGGCTATGAAATCCTAGGGCGACATCGCCTTTCTATCATCGTCAACAATGTGCTGAACAGAGAATACGCTATTCGTCCTCTTGCCATTGAAGAACCAAGGATGACGATGCTTCAATACACGCTAACGTTGTAGTATTGCGCCATGAAAGTTCTCGCCATCATACCTGCTCGCTATGCAAGTACCCGTTTTCCGGGCAAACCACTCGTCGACATTGCCGGCAAGAGTATGATTCAACGCGTTGTAGAAAACGTTCAGCAGTGTAAATCCATCTCGCAAATAGTAGTCGCTACAGATGATGAACGAATTCTCTCACATGTTCAAGGTCTGGGGGCATTAGCGGTGATGACAAACTCAGAACATCCGAGTGGAACCGACCGATGCCTCGAAGCATTTGAGATTTTACATTCTGATGCGGATTGTATCATCAACGTGCAAGGCGATGAACCATTTGTAGATCCCAAACAACTCGAGTCGCTAATTGACTTGATAGCTCAACCGGAAGTAACAATTGCTACACTCGCAAAAAAAATCACAGATGCACAAACGCTCCACGATGCAGCCAAAGTAAAAGTGGTTTTGAACGCGCATGCTCAAGCTCTTTATTTCAGTCGACAAGCCATTCCATTTTACCGCAATGCTGAAAACTCATCGTGGCATACACTGCATACCTATTACAAGCACTTAGGACTTTATGCCTATAAACCCGCGAAGCTGAAAGAAATCTGTGCGCTCAAACCATCATCGCTGGAAAAAGCTGAATCACTCGAGCAGTTGCGCTGGATAGAAAACGGACACGCAATCCATGTAGCTCTTACCGAAATAGAATCGCCCGCTATCGATACGCCGGAAGATTTGCAAGCTGTTTTGACGCGTTATTTCTCTTAATTGCGCTCACCTAAAATCAAATCACGATAATAGCCCTTCATAGCTTCTTCGTTTAATCGTTGAACTATGATGGCTCGATTGTGCTGTTGTTCTTCATCGGTCAAGCATGTTGCTAGTGCGTTTCGGCTCAACTCACCTTCGACAGAGTATACATACAATCCCCACTCACGGAACGTTTTCAGCAACGGATTTCTTTCCCGCATAAACACCTTCGTTCCGAAATAGAATAACGCAATAAGATTAGCAAATGCTTGCTGACGCAAATGCCCCATGACGGCGAAACCGGTAGATGCGAGTTGCGAAAAGTATTCTTCCTTGGCCACGACCTGTGTTTGCAGCTTCAACTGATGTTGACCAATAATCTCATGAGCCGCCGCCGGCAACACTTCGAGATACTTTCTCGACCCGTAAGCGATGGGCATGAAGATTTCATTTTGCACATCCATTGACTTGAGTAAGCGAAGCATCTCGATATGATTGTTCGCCGGATCGCCCGAATTACCAATCTGAATGCGGTTGTTTTTGGGAGTTAATGCCACTCCGCTAAAATCTTCTACTCCGCTAAACGATAATGGTATCTGCTTCACGCGCTTGTTCAAGTGACTCCTCACAAGGTCTAAATCGGGTGTTACCAAGGTGGCACCATGCGTTACCTTCCGCATTGCGCTGTAGAGAAAACGATGGTCTCGTGTGCCTCGTCGCACTCTGTTCTTCCAATGCTGATACATCGATTTCGCATGATTGAGCCAACTCACGTTATAAAGTTTCGCTGCGAAACCATCATATAGTTTATTCCAGAACAATGGGAGCGTATACAAATCGGCGCCCCAAATAACCCAGACTATCGCCACATCCTTTCGTTCAATTCGATTCACCAATTCGGCTGCATGCATGTCGAAATAATTGATGATGACTTGCCGATACTCAGCTCGGTTGATTCGTTCTGCCCATAAGCGGTAAGAAGTTTCATTCGCCAAAACGGAAGTGAACCGCGGATGGGAAGCATTCTTCACCGGGTTGCCGAAAGCAATGAAATCGTCGTTTGACTCAGGAGCGTATTTGATGCACTTCTCGATGTACCAATTGGATTGGTTCACATCGAGCATGACATGCAAATTGGGCTTCATTACTTAGTAAAAAAACCGGTAATCGATTCAATGACGCGATCCGCTTCCGCATCTGTCATATCCACAAAAAGAGGCAATCGAAGAAGGGTGTCCATATAGTGATCTGAATGAGGCATTTCTGCACCCTTGTGTTTCTCGGCGTAAAATGGCGATTTATGCAGTGACAAATAATGGAATACCGGAAATGAACCGGCCGACTTCATGTGCTCGATGAGTGCTGAACGATCACTCAAGTTTTCGGTAAGCACATAAAACATATGCGCATTGTTCGTAGCAAAATCAGGA
>JBILCQ010000188.1:0-4591 GCA_044353065.1 Flavobacteriales bacterium
CTTGTTAAGTTTCGAAATCAAACGCGTCATTTCATCAATGCGGTAGTGTGAAATGCGCGAGTCTCGAAGCGAATTGCGAAAGCCGTCTGCTTTGCCTTTGGTGCGCTTTTCTATTTCTTTGGAGTTGATTTCTCGCGTGACCTCAATCCACCCGTCTTCATGGCCATTGACGGAGGCGTTCTTACGCCAACGCGTGTATGCGATGTTGCCCCAGCCCTGGTTGTAATCTTTTAGTATGAATTCCACGTTGGGATAACCATTGAATGAGTAGAGTTTATGGAGGATGTTTTTTTCTTCCGGAAATTCTTCTTCGCCGGTTAAGGAATCCGTCATCACGCGCAATGACCAGGGATCCACGCAAACGATAAATGTTCCACCCGACGTTTTCTCATCTATTTTTTTTTCAATGGCTCGCGAGTATACTTCGCCGTATGGTGATGTGGTTCCATTGAATGCGAAGTTCAGTACATCAATACCGAGTGAGTCTTTGATGACGGAAGGCATGATGGCTTGTGAAGCGCGCGACGTACCGATAATCAGGTTTTGTTGCTTTTCACTGCTGCACTTATGGAAGTAGATGAGTGTTGTTCCGTCGACCAATGGAATCATGGCAGCGTTCAGCAGCAAGGCAAACAGGCCAACCGCAAAGAGCTTTATGATGAACTTTTTTTGTTCCATTAGAATTGCGCATAGATAAAGCCGCCAACGGCAAATTCACTAAAGAAGAAGGTTGACGTCATGACAAAAAGATAGAGTAACCACCGTTGTGCTGAACTGAATCGTTGAATGCTCAAACCATGTTCTTGTTTTCGATTGATCCATTCAATAGCGAAACACGATGCGATGAGGAACCAGTAAATAGCATTTGTAATTCCGCTAATGCCGGATAGATCCGGGCTTTGAAATAAATGAGTGGCAATGCGTGAAATTTCTTGCAATGATTGCGCTGCCGGGATTTCTCTAAACAGCAATGCTGCTATGCAAACGAGCAGGAATAGAAGCAGCATTTGAAACAGTTTTTTAATGCTCATGTTTTCATCATTGCCGGCTGAATTGATGTTCCTTCCTTGAAGAACCAGCGGCAGGAAGAAAAGAGCTTGCAGTATTCCGTAAATCAAATAACCCGATTGGAGTCCGTGCCACACACCTACCGTAAGAAAGGCGCACGCTATTGCGATGAATGTTCCGACTCGATTGTACTTGCGCAAGAGAAACGATACAGGTGTGTACACATATTTCATGACCCATGATGTGAGTGAGATATGCCAACGCTTCCAGAATTCACTGATATTGGTGGCGAAAAATGGAAAAGCAAAATTATTGGTGATGCGAATGCCAAATCCTTTCGATATACCGCAAGCCATGTCGGAATAGCCCGAGAAATCGGCATAGATATATACCATATTGGTAATGGCAGCCAGGAGAATGTTCACGCCTGAGATGGTATCAGGATTGGCGTACACGCTTTTGTAGAAAAGCAAACAGTGTGTGCTCACCACTGTTTTCTTGAAGAATCCCCAAAGAAACTGACGCATCGCGTCGGTCATGAGTGGAATGTTGAATGGCCTGTTGTTGCTGAGCTGGGCAGTAAATACTTGCACGCGTTCAATCGGACCCGATACAAGTTTCGGGAAGTAAAACAGGTAAGTGAAAAAAGGGAGAAGTTCGGTTTCAGGATCTGTTTCTTCGTTGTATACGTCAATCCAATATCCGATTAATTGAAAGGTGAAAAAGCTGATGCCAAGTGGTAGATAGAACGAATGAAAGTCAGATCCACCACCATTCAAGAGT
This sequence comes from Flavobacteriales bacterium, assembly GCA_044353065.1. GTDB lineage: Bacteria > Bacteroidota > Bacteroidia > Flavobacteriales_D > Sanyastnellaceae > JAIBBG01. The sequence goes on from JBILCQ010000188.1 coordinate 1,792, forward strand.
GAGGTGAGGCCGTTGATGAATTCATGCAAATACTTGAAATAACCCAAAGCGGCAATATTGGCCAAACAGCCGGCGTAGAAAAACCACTTTTTCGCATTGCCTTCTTCCAACCTGCTCATGCGCTGAACAAGCACGAAATTCAATATGCCTGATACGGCTATGAGCACTCCTGCTTTCCAATCATTGATGCCAATGAAAAACAAACCGGCTAAGAGAAGAAAGATGTTTTGATAGGTTGATTTCCGCGGAAGTATGAACCAATAGACGGCGACCGCAATAGTGATAAATGGAAAGAAGTAGAGCGATGTAAAAGACATGCTTTCTTTGCTGCGTTGCTACACGAGTTTTGATTGAATCAACTCAATGAGATTGCCCATGTTTTTGAGCTTGTTGATTTCCTTGAGTTTGAATTGAACCGAAAACGTTTTTTCAATCTCGGTGATGATGACCATGTGTGTGAGCGAATCCCAACCTTCGACCATTTGAGCGGTGAGCTCGTCGTGAATTTCGTAACGGTCGTGCTTCAATACACGCTGCAGAATTTCTTTTATCTTCTCAATGATTGCTTGTTTGTCCATGGCTCTTAACGTAGCTTTTTTTGCATCATCCACTTTTCATGAAAGGGGAGAGTATGCGCATTCAACTCAGGCGAATATACTGCCTTTTGAACAGGTTCATAGCCCATGCGCTGATACACTTTGATTGCAGAACTGTTGTTGGCGTAAACCTGAACTTCAGCTAATTCGAGCTGTGGCTTTTTCGTAAGAGCGTGTTGCAGCAGAAATTCAATCAGTTGGTCGATGAGTTTGTTTCCGCGATGATTGGGGTCTACAAAAGCATATTCGACCTGATGCGCTCCCGGAGTTCGGGGCAGTTGAATAGCGTTGAGAAGATTTTTGTTTTGCTGAAGCGACGGAATGATCTCGGTGCCAAAGGCGTGTATGAGCAAGTTGGATTTTAGTGTAGCCGACGGTTGTTCGTCTTCGTTTTCGCCTTCGATCCAGCCGCAGAAGGCCGCAACGGGAATATCGTTATGTGTTGCAATAGCAAATTCGGTAGTGGAGAATTCACATCCTTCAATTTCCTCCGCAAGAATTTTCGTGAGACCCTTCTTCGTTTGTTCTTCGTTCAGTCCTATGAGGTTGGCAAGTCCGCAAAAACCGGTTCCGCTTTTTTCGGCGGCGATGACGGTCTCCACCAAAAAGGGAATGTCTTTTTCGTTTGCGAATCGGATGTTATAGGACATGAGCCGAGAATTGCTGCTTGATGATTCTGCGATCAATCTTACCGTTTACGTTCAGCGGAAATTCCGAAAGCGTGAAAATGCTCTTCGGAAGCATGTAGGCCGGTAGCGAATTCTTTAATGCTGCTTTCAGTGCGTTCTCATCGAGCGTTTCGCATTCGACTACCAGAAAAATTTCATGAATTCCCTGGCTGTTCTGCTGCGTAAATGCGACCGTGTTGGTTTTTTCGGAAAGAGCTTTTTTCGCTTGAAACTCGACCTCGGAAAGCTCCACACGGAAGCCTTGAATTTTCACTTGCGTGTCTTTACGTCCGGCGTACATCAGATTGCCATCGGGGGAAAGTCGGCATAAGTCGCCCGAGCGATAATAGCGTGTAGTTTGCCCGCCGTCGTGGTATTCAAAGAAGGCGGTTTGATTGAGTTCTGCGTTGTTGAGATAACCGGGAGTGAGTTGGCCACCCGATAAGCAAAGCTCACCAATTTCATCAATAGCCGCGGGCTTGTCATCTTCGTTCATGACGGTGCAAACGGAATTGACCATTGAAGTTCCAATGGTGAGGATGCCGTTGTGATGCGGATTTTCGCCACCTCTCTTGTAGGTGTAGTAGGTGCAGAAGATGGTGTTTTCAGTGGGGCCGTATACATTGTCTATTCGAGCGTTGGGAACACGTGTGGCCCATTCTTCCAGAATGTCGAGGTGCAGCGCCTCTCCGCAGAACAACGAGTAGCGCAAACTCGGGCAATCGATTTCATCGAAATACGGACGCAGGAAGTTGAGCATCGACGGTACCATGAGAGCGATGGTAAGTTGATGTTCGTCGAGCAGTTCGAATATGTATGAAAATTTGATTCGGCCTTGTGGAATGGTATAGACGCATGCTCCGTTCAATTGCGGAATGAGATACGACATGACCGAAAGGTCGAATGTGAGCTCAAACATTTGTAGCACGCGGTCTTGTTCTGAAACGGTGTATCCCATTCGGTAAAACGCATCGACGAAAGCAGCTACATTACCGAACGTGATAGGCACGCCTTTCGGCACGCCTGTGCTGCCCGAGGTGAATAGGATGTAGGCAACTTGATTGTCGTCTTGCACGAAAAGAGATGCCTGTTCAAGCATGGCATCCGCATTTTGCTCGGTGGCATCGGACCAGTGAGAGGTCTCCGCCGAATCGATAATGCCTGCAAGCGCCACTTGACTTTTGATTCGGTTATTCAAATCAGCCGGGCTGTTCGGGTTGAGAGGCACGTAGTTTTTACCGCAAATCCAGCACGCCCAAATAGCAGCGTATGTGTCGAGGTGATCGTTGGTGATGATGGCCACCGTTTCGCCCTTCATGTTGGAAATAACGTCGAGCAGCGTGGCTATTCGCTTGCGCAGGTTTCCGTAGGAAAAGCCCTTTTCATCGATATAAAACGCGTTTCGTTCATGGTGCAACGCGCTTTGATTTAAGAAGGAAGATAAGATGGTTGAATGGAACTGGCTCACATGAAATGGCGTTTGGTCGAGCTAAAATAGGGAAGGAAGTCGACTGCCGATAGAGGGTGAATGTCGGA
>JBILCQ010000189.1:0-4579 GCA_044353065.1 Flavobacteriales bacterium
ACAAGGAGATACAATGTTGTTGGCTGCGGTAGTGGCCAGCGCTCAAGCTAAAGACGGGGTGGATTTCCTTCCGCTTACCGTTGAGTACAGAGAAAAATATGCAGCCGCCGGCCGTTTTCCTGGTGGTTATTTCAAGCGCGAGGCTCGTCCCTACGATGACGAGATTCTCGTTGCTCGCCTCATCGACCGCGCTTTGCGTCCGATGTTCCCCGATGATTTTCACGCCGAAGTTCAGGTTGTTGTCAACCTGATCTCTGCCGATAAAGAGAATATGTCGGATAGTCTGGCTGGTTTGGCTGCTTCTGCAGCGCTTGCTGTTTCAGACATCCCATTCAATGGACCTATTTCTGAGGTGCGTGTTGCGCGCATCAACGGTCAATTGGTCATCAACCCAACCTGGGCTCAATTGGCAACGGCGGACTTAGAACTGATGGTAGCCGGAACTCTCGACAGCATCGTGATGGTGGAAGGGGAGATGAAAGAGGTTTCTGAAGCTGAAATGATTCAAGCCCTCGAACTGGCGCACGAAGCAATCAAGGCACAATGCCGTGCACAACAGGAGATGGCTTCGAAAGTAGCCAAAGCCAATCCAAAGCGCACATACGACCACGAGCCAAAGGACGCAGATTTGAAAAAGCGCGTTTGGGATGAGTGTTATGAGAAGTATTACACGACTGCGAAAACACCATCCGATAAGACTACCCGTTCAGATGCATTTCACGCAATCCAGGAGGCTTTTGAGACTCAATTAACGGATGAATTCAAGGATGCTAACAAGTTCTTAATCAATAAATATCACCACGACTGCTTGAAGGATGCCATGAGGAATATGATCCTCAATGAAGGCCTTCGTCTTGATGGTCGCAGCACTACCCAGATTCGTCCTATTTGGAGCGAAGTGGGGTATTTGCCGGGTGCTCACGGTTCAAGTGTTTTCACCCGTGGTGAGACCCAGTCGTTGACCACTCTTACGTTGGGAACCAAACTCGACCAGCAAATGATCGATAGCGCTGTAATGCCACGTGAAGACCGCTTCTTGTTGCACTACAACTTCCCACCATACAGCACTGGTGAGGCACGCCCAATTCGTGCTACCAGCCGTCGTGAAATTGGTCACGGTAACTTGGCCCTTCGTGCATTGAAGCCTGTTATTCCTCCGGCAGATGTTTGTCCTTACGCTATTCGTATCGTTTCCGATATCCTCGAGTCAAACGGATCTTCATCGATGGCTACTGTGTGCGCAGGTACCTTGGCACTGATGGATGGTGGCGTCCAGATTTCCGCTCCGGTATCGGGTATTGCGATGGGATTGATTACCAACGAAGACAACTCGAAGTATCAGATTCTTTCCGACATCCTGGGCGATGAGGATCACTTGGGTGATATGGACTTCAAGGTAACCGGTACATCAAAGGGTATCACGGCTTGTCAGATGGACATCAAGATCAAGGGCTTGAGCATGGACATGGTGAAGAACGCCTTGGAACAAGCACGTCAGGGTCGCTTGCACATTTTGGGCGAGATGATGAAGACCATGGACAAACCTGCCGACGATTATAAGCCACATGCACCACGTATTGTTAGTTTGGAGATTCCAAGCGACACGATTGGTGCGGTAATCGGCCCCGGTGGTAAGATCATTCAGGAGATTCAAAAGACAACCAGCACGGTTATTACCATTTCCGAGGTTGACAACAAAGGAGTCGTTGAAATCGCCTCCGCCAACAAGGAGAATTTGGAAGCCGCTCTCAAGCGTGTTCGCAGCATAGTTTTCCCGCCTCAAATTGAAGTTGGGGAAATTTATGAGGGTGTGGTGAAGAACATTCAGGCATTCGGAGCGTTTGTAGAAATACTTCCGAAACAAGATGCGCTTTTGCACGTATCGGAAATCGATTGGCACCGCATCGAAAATGTGCGTGATGTGCTGAAAGAAGGTGATAAAGTGAAAGTACAGGTAATTGGCAAGGATCCAAAGAATGGCAAATACAAGTTGTCGCGCAAGGTGTTGATGCCAAAGCCGGAGGCCCAAGCTAACTAATGAATCACGTGTAGGTTGTGCACCTGCACTTGCTTTTAGGTTGCTTACTTGAATTACCTTAAACGGGGTTTGCCCCCAACAATTGAAAACAATACATGAGGCAGTTAAAAATCACCAAACAGGTAACGAACCGGGAAACCGCGTCGTTGGATAAGTATCTGCAGGAAATTGGTCGCGTAGACCTTATTACTGCGGAAGAAGAAGTGGAGTTGGCCAAGCGTATTAAGGCCGGAGATCAGGTAGCGTTGGAGAAGCTAACCAAGGCCAACCTTCGATTTGTGGTATCTGTGTCTAAGCAGTACCAGAATCAGGGGTTGAGTTTGCCCGACTTGATTAACGAAGGTAATCTCGGGCTCATCAAGGCAGCACAGCGCTTCGATGAAACCCGTGGTTTTAAATTCATCTCCTATGCAGTATGGTGGATTCGTCAGTCTATTCTCCAGGCATTGGCCGAGCAGTCTCGTATTGTTCGTCTGCCTCTGAACAAGATTGGTTCGATCAACAAAATCAATAAGGCATTTGCCAAGTTGGAGCAGGAGTTTGAGCGTCCGCCCACGCCGGCTGAATTGGCTGAGGTGTTGGAAATGACCCTCGACGAGGTGAAGCAGTCGATGCGTAACAGCGGTCGCCACGTCTCCATGGACGCTCCATTGAAAGATGGTGATGACAGCAGTAGCACTATGTACGACGTATTGCAAACCAACGATACTCCTTCACCGGATACCGATTTGTTGCATGAGTCATTGCGCAAGGAAATCGAACGTTCACTGCGCACCCTCACCAGCCGCGAGGCCGATGTAGTGCGTCTATACTTCGGATTGAATGGAGAACATCCGCTTACCCTGGAAGAAATAGGCGAACGTTTCGACCTCACCCGTGAGCGCGTTCGTCAAATCAAGGAAAAGGCAATCCGCCGTCTGAAGCACACAAGCCGCAGTAAGATTTTGAAGTCCTACTTGGGTTAGTGGCGAGTGGCGAGTGGCGAATGACGAATTGAAAGGCCGGATTTGAGATTCAAATCCGGCCTTTTTGTTTTATAACATCTCCAATAATTCTCCATTCTCCATTCTCCTCGCTTCACTCGCCACTCGCCATTCGCCATTCGTCTCTCGCCCTTTTATTTTGATTATCAACTATTCCTGCGTACATTCGCGCCCCGCTCGTCGAAAGGCAGGGTGCATGGCAGTAGCATTCCGGCTGTGTAAAACAACAAGTAAAACCCCTTCTGTTTTGTTGAATGCCCCGATTTTACTGGGAAACAGAATACAATTAAAACAAAGCCAACATGGCTGAATCGAAACGAGTTAAGGCTGAAGAAGCCGAAGAAAAAGACCTCAACATTGTCAATGAGGCAACTGCTGAAAACGCAGAGGTAACAGTTGAAACACCACAGGAAGAAGAAATCGGTGCGGAAGAACCGCTTGAGATTTTCAGCACTGCTGATGAGCAAATGTATCTCAACGACAAAGGCGAGTTCAACTGGGATGCTTACGAAGCAGCCGGTGGTTACAACAATGATGAGCGCAAGAAGCTCGACAAGATGTATGAATCTACCTTGTCGGTTATTCGCGAGCGTGAAGTTGTAAACGGAACCGTAGTAAGCGTTAACAAAAAAGAAGTTGTAGTAAACATCGGATACAAGTCTGAGGGCGTTGTGCCTGCAGGTGAATTCCGCTACAACCCCGACCTGAAGGCGGGTGATGTAGTGCCTGTTTTCATCGAACAGACAGAAGATAAGAATGGCCAGCTCCACGTATCGCACAAAACAGCTCGCGTATTTAGCGCCTGGGGTAATGTGAATGCTGCGTTGGAAAGCGGTGAAATCATCAAGGGTGAGGTGAAGAGCCGCACGAAGGGTGGTTTGATCGTAGACGTATTTGGAATCGAGGCGTTCTTGCCGGGTTCACAAATCGACGTGAAGCCAATCCGCGATTACGATCAGTACGTAGGTAAAATCATGGAATTGAAAGTTGTGAAAATCAACAACGAATTCAAGAACGTGGTAGTATCGCACAAAGCGTTGATCGAAGCCGAACTCGAAGAGCAGAAGAAGCTTATCATGAGCGGCCTCGAGAAAGGTCAGGTACTCGAAGGTATCGTGAAGAACATCACTTCTTATGGTGTGTTCGTAGACCTTGGTGGCGTAGACGGATTGATTCACATCACCGACCTTTCATGGGGTCGTGTTACACATCCGGAAGAGCTTGTGCAGTTGGATTCGAAGATTAACGTGGTTATCCTCGACTTCGATGACGACAAGAAGCGCATTGCTTTGGGTATGAAGCAACTCACCCCGCACCCATGGGATGCTATGGAAGGCACAATGGAAGTAGGCCAGAAAGTGAAAGGAAAAGTAGTTGTTTTGGCCGACTACGGAGCGTTCGTAGAAGTTGCTGCCGGTGTAGAAGGTTTGATCCACGTGAGCGAAATGTCATGGAGCACGCACTTGCGTTCAGCTCAAGACTTCCTCAAAGTAGGACAGGAAGTGGAGTGTGTGATTTTGAGCGTAGACAAGGAAGAGCGTAAGCTGTCTTTGGGTAT
>JBILCQ010000190.1:0-4576 GCA_044353065.1 Flavobacteriales bacterium
GCGATATGCTCTTTGAAGTATCTCGAGAAGATGTTGTATGCATTCTCACTGTTGTACTCCTTTTCATTCAAAAAGTCGAAGATGATTTGAATTTGATAGGCCGTATCGGATCCATATGCATCAGTCTTGTCATTGAGATTTATCCAATCCTCCTGAATGATTTGCTGAAGTGCATTCTGTTCATGCGGGCTAATCCTTCGGTCGGCTGAGGCCACTGAATAAAAGAGATATCCTAACTTCTGATAAAAGGTCTGGTTGTATGATTCTAAGTTAATCATGGGATTCGTTGGTTATAAGTACTTGCTGAGAAAACGGTTGAAGTCATGGCGCATTTCGTTGAATAGCTTCTCCGTGTTGATGTATTCATCGCGCATAGAGTCGTGCTCATAAATGGTTGTACGTTCCAGTTGACCATGATGGCTTTCGAAATCCGAAGCGATGTGAAGCGCGTGATTTTTTACGTTGTGTCTCACTCTTCTCAACTGCTCTTCATGAACATTAAACCGATTTTGGAACTGTTCAACTTTTTGTCGTACCTCTTGAGAGGTGTTCGCATCTGAAATTTCTCCCAGACGTTTTCTCATGATTTTTATCTCATCGTTATAAAATTCAATGCCCCGTAGCCAGGAACTTTTCTCTGAAGTAATGTTCAGAGTTGTGGAAAGAGTCTCTTGTGTCATAGCTTGAATAATTAGTTGTTTCAGAGGCAAAGATTGAATGCTGTGCCAGAGAAAGCTATGAGTCGAGTCAATGAAAGAGGTGAGTACAATCAGCGAGCACCCATCGTATAACTGATGCGGAATCCTGCAAATAAATTGAGTGGTGGCGCAGGATTGTAGTATTTACCACCGGGTGCATTTAAGTTGAAAAACGATGTGTAAGAAGTATTCAGCACATTGTTGGCGCCCGCATGAATAGACCATTGCAGACTTTTGTTCTTGTTGAAGTGGTAGTAAAAAATGATGTTGGTCAGATGATACGACGATGACCATTCTGTATTCGTGCTATTCAGTGGCATCCTATCCAACCAGAAGTCTTGAATAGCCAGTGAAAACCCTTTGAATTGAATGTCAAGTCCTGAATTTACTTGTGCCAAGGCAACACCAGGCATGCGATAACCATCTAATTTGTTTTCGTCCACTTCATAGTTCACGAATCGAGGATTGTTCAAGGCCCCGTTGCTCCAAGCCGTTACGGAAAGTTTGTTTTTAATAAGGTCGGAAGTGTATTTGACAGACCATTCAATTCCTTGCTGTGTGGTTGATCCCGCGTTATGGTACCGCTCTAAATCATTTTCTCTATAAGGAAGTATGGCTCCCGTTATATTGAATTGATAGGCCGTAATAGAATAGGAGATGTTCAGCGCTTCGATGTGATGCTTAATACCTGTTTCATATAATGTTCCGATTTCAGAAACAAGATTCGTATTGTAGGTGCTGTTTTTCTGATCAATCATTTCGAAGACGGTTGGGTTTGCCGTTCCCTCGGAATAGCTGCTGTAAAGGAAAAGGCCTTTCAGAGGTTGGAGTGAAAAGGTGAAACGCGGGAGCATAGTTTTACCCCACGTTGTCGTTGTGTCAAAAGCAAATTCAGTTGTGTCAACAGTAAATTCATCATTGTTTCGGCCTCGCACAAATTGAATGTTGTCATTAAAACTTAACCCGGCATCCAGAAACACTTTTTCCTTCCAGTTCATTTCCGTTTGTGCGAATAGCATGTATTGCCTGTAGGCAACATCATAAAAGTACTTGAAAGATGAGGGCTCGCCCATTTCGATAGTCTGTTCGAGAATGGAATACGTTTCTACTTGCCATTCTGCTCCTGTTTGGGCGAGAAGGTGAAAGCCACGCCATGCATTTTTGTATCGGCCAACCGCTCTGCCGGTGAGTGATTTCGAGGCTTCATCCTTGTAACCGCTATTATCGGAGTTTGTACCGTATGGATTTACCTTTTTCGTATGGTGAACGTTCAGTGTAATGAAATGGTCGAAGTGTTTATTCCAATTGCCTGAGTGAGTAATTGCGCCCACCCAGCGCTCCCGATTAAGCGAAGCATTGTTGAGAATAGAGAAGGGCACGGCTTGCTGCGGAAGTGTATCTGCCTGCGTTTTATTCAGTGCTCCGGGAAGTCCCCAGTTTCCGGTGTAATACGTTCCCCAAAGAGTGAGGCGCTGCGTTGGTTTTAGTTGTTGAGTGTAGGAAATGGAAACCTGTTGTTTGCGGTTAAATTCTTGTTCGCGATATCCCGCATACTCTTGCCAGTTGTGCGATACGCGTAATTGACTTTTGCTGAATCCGACAGTCGCTTTTGAATTCCAGCGGGAGCCACCAAATGAAGCTGTCTGAAATCCGCTTTGCACCTTCACCTTGCCGGAATCAATAGTCACACTTTTCAATAGTAAAACACCGCCATTACCGCTTCCATACATGCTGCCGGCCGGACCTTTAATGACTTCGATCCATTCTAGATCGGAGGCGTCAATAAGTTCGAGTGGTGTTTGGCCATCGGCTCCGGTAAGCGGGATGCCGTCGAGATACATCTTGATATTGCGCACGGCGAAAGGCGAGCGCAAACTGCTGCCTCGAATGTTCAATCGGTGGCTGCCGCCATAACCGCGCGATTCCATGGTCACACCCGCAATTGTATTGAGCGACTGCTGCAGCGAAGACTGATCGTTATTTTCAAGCATTCGTTTATCTACATATCCGATTGATGCAGGAATGCGTTCAATAGTGCTCTGTTTTCCATATGCTTCGAGCGTTACTTCAGATAGCATGAATGGTGCGTTACCAATCGCGTAGGTAGAATCATTTGCTTGCTTTGGAATCAAGTCAACCAGTATGTCGCGGTGGGTGTTGCATTGTACGCCGGCAATGGACAAATCGATGGTGTCTCCCTCTTGGCGAATAACACGCAAATAGTTCGACTCACCTTTCAAGTCGATCCTGAAATTCCCATCCATGTCTGTGAAAGAGGATGCCCAGTTCACATCCATCATTCCGCGCTTTGGCTCATACGGCGAAAGGTAGATTTGCGCATTGCGTATGGCCGAGTTATCGCCGGTCAGATGGATACTGCCGGTCAATACGCAACGAGCTTGGCCTTGTGCATTTGTTTCTAATGCGGAAATTATCAGCACGATAATAAGAATGTATCTCATTGTGTCAGCTCTGGTTTATGAGATTCAGCACGCGTTTGCGAACGCACTCTGCTGCTGCTTCTGCGTTCATGTTTTCCAGTTCTTTTGCTGCGATACGCTGGCCGATGCGCACCACAATTGTGCCTGGTCGAATCATGAAAGAGTCTCGTGGAAGGATGTTCTCTGCATTCACAACAGCGAGAGGTTGAATGTCGATGTTTCCTTCTTTCGCAATGATAAAAGTGCCGCGTTTGAAAATGGCTGTTTTGCCATCACGGGTGCGCGTGCCTTCGGGAAAGGTGATGACGTTTTTCCCTTTGTTAATAAGAACTGCTGCTTTGCGCATGCTTTGCATTGCCTTCTCGTGATTCTTGCGGTCAATGAAAATATGTCCGATGAGATACATGTATTGACCGAGAATCGGAATTTTCTTCAATTCTTTTTTGCCAATGTAAAATAGTCCCAGTGGAATGGCTCGAGCAATTGCTACCACATCGAGATGCGAAACGTGATTCGAAACATAAATGCAGGGCTTTTTCGTGTCGAGATTTTCAAGCCCTGTAACTTTCAACTTTACACGAGCTAAAAAGAGCACGGGAGGACAAAACAAATAGCGCCCTTCGAAATGATGCACCCATTGTCCATTCCATGTGATGAGCATGAGTATCATGCCGATTGTTCCGCTAATAGCGGTCCATGTCAGGATGAGAATGATTTGGATTATGGCGAACAATGTTCGAAGAACTTTCATATCTGCGGCAATTTGCGAAGGAAATAATCAAACTTGCGCATGAGTTGCCAAGTTTTGATTTGTTCGAAGTAATAAGTGTCATATCGAGTAGCCGGCATTCATGATTTCACTCAGGCCCGTATGTATCACCTGCCAATAGTTTCGCTTTATCACAAAGTGAATGTGCTCTGAAACTTCCGATTGCCATACAAACGCTCATTGCAGAAGCCGGTGACTTGACTTCATTCTCCGCTCGTTTTTTCCGTGAGCTTCGTCCACGTCAGATGGAATGGTCCGAGTGGTTGAATCAATGCTTCCGAATAGGCAATCTTACGTTGCCCTTAGTTGCGATCACCGGATTTATCATGGGTTTGGTGATCACTATTCAGTCCTATCCTTCCATGGCTGCGTTTGGCGCTGAGTCATGGCTTCCTTCCGTGGTGTCTGTTTCTCTGGTACGCGAAATCGTTCCGGTGATTACGGCTCTTATTTGCGCTGGTAAAATTGGATCGGGAATCGGAGCCGAGTTGGGCTCCATGAAGGTGACAGAGCAGATAGATGCTATGGAAGTGAGCGGAACTAATCCGTACAATTACCTGGTGGTTACTCGCGTGTTGGCTACAACGCTCATGGTGCCGATGTTGGTTGTCATCAGCGATGCGATTGCGTTGTATGGTGCTTATCTGGGAGTAAACATGAAACAGGAT
>JBILCQ010000191.1:0-4569 GCA_044353065.1 Flavobacteriales bacterium
CTCTACTAATCTCAATAACGTGACGTTTCAAATGGCGGGTGCGATTGGGGTATACAGCGCTTTACTTCCGGTTAATGAGGCTGCGACAATCACCATTTGTGTGCAGCCATCACCCAATTGTGGCTTCACTACCTGTGTTGATCAAATGGTTTATCCCAACACGGCAAATAGCGTTCTGATTAACTTGGGTAACATGGTAGATGCTGACCAGGATGGATTTACGATTGACACCGATTGCGATGACAACAATCCATTTGTAAACCCAGCGATGGAGGAAATCTGCGGCGATTTTACTGATAACAACTGCGATGGTTCAATGGATGAAGGTTGCACAGGAGGAATGGACATGGATAATGACGGATTCGCATACACTGTCGATTGCAATGACTTCGATGCAACTGTTTACCCCGGTGCAATGGAACTCTGCGGCGACAGTATCGACAATAACTGCAACATCCTCATTGATGAGGGTTGCAATGAAGGCCCCATTGATTTCGACATGGATGGCTACTATTCCAACTCGGATTGCAATGACAATGACTATCTCATCAACCCAGGCATGCCTGAGTTCTGTGACGACAACATCGACAACAACTGCAACGGCGTTGTGGATGAAGAGGGCTGCTCAGGCAATCCGTTCGATTGCAACCCCGACATCCTTTTGTTGACCGACTCGACATCCTTCGGTAGCGAGCCAGGTGTGGTGTGGATTCTCAACAATATTCCAATTTTCGGAGTATACTCCTACTTCTGGGATTTCGGCGATGGTAATACTTCGAACTCTCCCTTCCCAACAAACTACTATGAAACGGCGGGCACCTACACTATCTGCCTAACTATGACTGGCAATGGCTGCACGGGCACTACATGCATCACCTTCACAGTAACACCCGATGGTGGTTTCTTGCCGGGCGGCATGCCAATGACCGGCTTTACACTGAATGTGGTGAGCGCAACTCCAACCAACGTGCAAGAAGTTGCTACAGAAGCAATACTGGAAGCTTATCCATGTCCTTTCCGCGATGAGCTAACCCTTTGCATTCAATCTGAATTGCCTGGAAGTGCTAGTGTTTCGTGCTACGACATGACCGGAAGCCTGATGGCGCAAGAACAATTTGCGGTTTCGAATCAACGCAATACCTATTCACTTGCTACAGACTCATGGAGCTCCGGTGCCTACACAATCGTGGTGAGCACACCGAGTGGCACCATTCGTAGGGTTGTTATGAAGTAATTTGTATATGTTAGCGAAGCGAAAAAGAGATGGATTTTCCGTCTCTTTTTCGTTTAAAAACCAAAGATTCGCTCCCGAGGAGCGGTTATAGAAATCGTAAAAACCACGCAATGATAAAACCATTACTAACCGCTATTTGCCTCCTAGCAGGCACTGCAGCCATGGCCCAGCTCAGTCATGGTGGTCAACCCAGAAATTGGGAAATCAAATCAACCCCTGAGCATATTCGCTTCGAGCGAATTGGGGCTATCGATCGCGAGCGCCTGGCTTTGGAAGACGCCATTACCGATCTACACAAAGATGTCCCCTACCGTTTTGGGGTGGAGTTCGAAACCAACTTCAACATCAACAACGCGGGGATTATTACTTCCGATGAATCCACGGAAACCACTACCTGGTCGATTGGACTGGAATGTCCGGGTGCGCTTTCAATGAGTATCCGTTTCGATGAATTCATAGTGCCGAAAGGCGGACAGGTATTCATCTGGTCGGCCGACCGCAGAGAGTTTCTCGGAGCTTTCAATCACAAAAACATGAAGCCATCGGGCGTACTCGCCTGTGGACTCGTTCACGGTGATAAAATCGTAGTGGAGTACAACTGCCCTACTCATCTTTTCGACCAAACCGAACTGACCATTGGAGAGGTGGTGCACACGTATCGTCCATTTGCCACAAGCCCATACGTTCAAGATGCCGTGGAAGCCATGCGCGGCCCATTTGGAAGTTCAGGAGCTTGCAATGTGGGTGTAAACTGTCCGCAAGCCGCCGACTGGCAAGTGGAGAAGCGTTCCGTTGCGATTATTGTGGAAGGTGGCAGCGGCGTTTGTACAGGTGCCCTGGTGAATAATACGGCGAACGATGGGACACCGTATTTCCTAACCGCCAATCACTGCACTTCCGGTGCAAATACGGCTAACTGGGTATTTTACTTTAACCATGAAGCTACTTCGTGCACGGGCAATAATGGTCCTACGACCAATCTTATATCAGGTGCTGACCTGCTGGCCAACCGCGCCGGTAGCGACTTTGCGTTGTTGTTGCTCAACGATACTCCACCGACATCATACAATGTACAATACGCAGGTTGGGATGCTACCGATAGTGAAAGTGCTGTGAGCTCTGCGGTATGCATTCACCACCCGGGAGGAAACGTAAAGAAGTTTTCACAGGAAGATGATGCGCCTTATCACGATGTATCGGGCGGCGCGCAAGTATGGTGGATCGACAACTGGGAAGTTGGTATTACCGAACCTGGCTCGAGTGGCTCTCCGCTGTTCAATCAAGATCATCGAATCATTGGTCAGCTGTTCGGAGGTGCCAGTGCCTGCAACGGAAGTGTGGGCAACGGACAATACGATTTTTACGGACGATTTGGCGTTAGCTGGGATACAGGAACAACATCGTCCTCTCGTTTGGTTGATTGGCTCGATCCTCTTCAGTCAGGAACATTGGTGCTTGATGGATATCCGGAAGGATTCACCTTACCCGGCCTCGATGCTCAATCGGGCGGAATCAGCAACATTGCGGCTAACAACTGCGGCGATCAGATTAGCCCTGTGTTTACGTTGGTTAACCAAGGCACCGCCACGTTGGAGTCGTGCAATATCAATTATCAATTGAATAATGGAACCTTGTCGACCATAGCATGGAATGGTTCACTGAGCACCAACCAGACAGCTGCTATCAGCTTACCCCAAATGACAGCCGCTAACGGGGCCAATACGCTCGTGGTGACCATAACGAATGTGAATGGTAATGCCAACGACGATGTGTCCACCAATAACAGCAGCAGCATTGCATTCAACGCAATAAGCGGAATCGCCACTACGATTACAGTGAGCATTACCCTCGACGACTACCCTGAGGAAACCTCATGGGACATTCAGAATGCCAATGGCGTTGTAATCGCGCAGGGATCCGGCTACACCGGCGGTATTGTAGCCTCTGAAGTGTGTGTCGCACCGGGTTGTTATGAGTTCACCATTTATGACGAATACGGCGATGGTCTATGCTGCGACTGGGGAACCGGATCCTACGCTGTGACCTCTGCCAACGGCGAGATACTCGCGGAGGGAGCAACATTTACCGATCTTGAAACCACCTCAGTTTGTACGAATACAGTTAGTGTAAACGAAGTAACCGGAAATCAAGTAGTGGTTTATCCTAATCCGGCAAATGACCTCATTCAATTGCAAGCTGCCTATTCAATTGTGGGAATTCACATGTACGATGCCACCGGCAGAATCGTGCTAAGCGAATTCAACTTAGGATCAAAAGCAAATGTGAATATCGAAAAGCTTGGTGCTGGTATGTATGACCTTCAGGTGGTAACCACAAATGGAAACTTCCACCAAAAAGTAATCGTGAATCAATAAGATTATCTTACGATTAAAAAGGGCCTGCAAGTTTGCAGGCCCTTTTTATTTTAAATCCACAAACACCATCATTCTTGATATTCAATCGCTACAATCACCTCATTGCGCCTGCACAAAAACTGGTAGGGCGCATTGTAGCCCAAAAAACGAAAATGGCCGGAATGGTTGATCCCCTTCTCATCCAACATAGCTTCCAAACGGGCCGCATACTTCTGAATATCCTGGTCGGAAGCATATCCGCCAAAACGAATCGCCGCAACGTATTCCGGTTTTGATACCGAAAGATGCACCGATGGATCATTCGGCTTCGGCAAGTTCTCGGGAGTCATTCCCTGTGGCATCACAAAACTCATGGTAGAACCGGTTTCACTCATGTCCATATGCACCGGAGCTGTCATGGCAATAGACATCCCTTCTTGATTTCCACCGAAAATATATCCTGCGAGTTTTCGAAAGCCCGGAGAAGCTACCTCCTTGTAAGTAGATGCGGTAGTCATGACAGTCGCCAAAGTAGCCGATGGGTAATAGCGTATTTCAAAGTCCTTTTCTTTCTTCACTACCATGTATGGTTGTTTCTCTGTTTTGTTGGAAGCCATGAGCGTAAATAGTTGAGTGAGTAAAGGCAAAAGAATTATTATGAGTACAAGCAGAATAAGCTTCTTTTTCATGATTCAGTAATCTTCATTTCGTGAGACAAGATGATTCCATTCAAATGCCCGGGGCATGAGAATTCACGGGAAAACAACTCATTTACATCACAAGTTCTTAACCCGACCCAGTATATACGAAAAAGATTTTGTCTTCTATCAGTCTGTTGACTCACGGGCAGACCTACACAGCCCTGTTTTCAATTCCCTGCGCAAGCAAATAGATAACAGCCATTCGAATGGCTACACCATTCTCTACCTGATCGAGAATGATACTTTGGTCGCTATCGGCAACATCACTGGTAATTTCGAC
>JBILCQ010000192.1:0-4545 GCA_044353065.1 Flavobacteriales bacterium
AAAAGAAACATCACCATCATGATTATGTGTGCAAATCTGCCCATTGCGTTTAATAGTATTCGTAGCTGAACTTGGTTATGATGATGTCCCCATTTTCGAGGTTATGATCCAAAAACGCTTCTACCAGCATGGTTGAAGTGTATAGCACTTCTATTTCTCGCGTCATTCTTCTTCCGTCGAAGTATTCCACCTTTTGCACATTACCCAAATCATCGTAAACAAAGGTTTGGGCCTTCTTACCGGACGACATATTGTCGGACCATTCAATTTTTGAAATCCAACCGCGCTCGTTGTACGTGTACGCCTTTGTCTTGGTGCGGCCACTCATGATGAGTTCTTCCACCTCTGTTTCGACGAATCCTTTGGGGTTTTTTGTGATGGTCCAGTTTGAATAATGTAACCCGTAATTGTTGTAAATACTTTTCCTAATCACGCCATTTTCCTGCTCTGTCCAAATAAGCGACTCTGCATTCAACGCGATTGTTCTGCCGGGTTCAAGTTTGTTTTTGGTCGTCGAGACGTTCTCTGCGGTTCCATATTCAATTCGAATAAGGCGACCATTATCATCATACACGAAGCCCGTGCTTAGGTATCCTCGGGTACCTGTTTCCTCTCTCAATTCAATTGAGCCCAAATCATTTCGTCTGAATTTAATCGAAAGACTATCGATGAGATTTCTCACAGATGAAACCCGATCCAACCTGACCATCAATCCGACCTGATTGAATCGATACACGCTGAAATCAGGCCTTTGCTCAATAGGTTTATTCGGAGACTTGACGCTTACAACACCTGTAATGGTTTTGATTTTATTCAGCCAAAGAAACTGCTGGCTAAAAAACATTTCTTCATTGAACGCATTCCCAATTCGATTATCGATGAGCTGCGCACTGCAATGGTGCATTCTTGTCATGGAGATAACAAATGCCACGGCAACGATGCGCACTATGTTGTTCAACTTATTCATTCAAATTCTGATATCATCTGTGCTATACACAGGCATACCGCACGATTGATTTTTGCAAACATAGATGGCAGAGCTCTCGCCGCCGCGACCTCGAAACAGCGGCAATTCACTATCCGTTGTTGATGCCGAAACCAACACAAAGGGATGCAATTTTTCTTGGAAAGTTTTGCTGTTATTCAGGGCCTGTGGACCGGTGAAAACTAGCTCCACAGGTTCAGAAACCAGTTCAAGAAGTGCTATTATCCAGTTACTAAAGCCGGGGGCAAAATCAATGGATTCCGATACTTGATTGAGCATGTTGTGTGCACGATTGACGTACTTTTTTTCTTCGAGAAGACGCCCCAATTTGAGCAAGCATCGGCATGCAACGCTGTTTCCTGCGGGAATTACATTGTCATTGATTTCGAATTTGACACCAGTAATATCCTCTGCTTCCACCGAACGATTTTGAAAAAAGGCAACATCATTTTTCGAAAAAAATACGTCTACTGCATCCATCATTTTCGCCGCCCGCTTCAGCCATTTTTCCATACCCGTTATTTCATACAGAGATAGCATAGCATCGATGAAAAACACTTGATCTTCGAGGAGAATTACTTCTGTAATTCGTCCTTTTGTATGCGCGTGAGCCAGCAGCCCATTAGGCTGCATCAAATGCTGAATCATGCTCTCAGCCAAATCAACAGCTTGCTCAACGAAAAATGATCGGCTCTTCATTTTTGAGGCCTCTGCAAATGCCCGAATCAACATAGCATTCCAGGACGCTATGCATTTACCATCGAGTGATGGCTTCGTTCTTTTCTCGCGATGCTGAAGAAGAATAGACTTGCATCGTTTCAGTATTGCATTCCACTCGTTGAGTTCCGTTGATTGCTCTCTGCACCACTTCTCTGCTTCATCCTTCACACACAAGACGCTCACATCGTGCTCCCAATAGCCATGGGTGCCAACACCGAAGTACTTTTTTATGAGCGTGCTATCAGTACCAAGCAAAGCATCCAACTCGGCTTCCGTCCACACATAATACTTACCCTCTACTCCATCGCTATCGGCATCGAGTGCTGCATAATACAACCCGCTTGGTCCCTTCCATTCACGTTGAATAAAAGCGAGAGTATCATCCACAACCTGAGCATACAAATCATCACCAAAAGCTCGGTATGCCTGCGCATATAGTGCAACCAACTGAGCATTGTCGTAGAGCATTTTCTCAAAATGCGGAACCTTCCATTCGGCATCTACACTGTAGCGAGCAAAACCACCCGCCAACTGATCATAAATACCGCCCATTGCCATTTTGTGAAGGGTGTTGCGCGTCTGCTTAATTGCTTCCTCACTATTAAAATTCACGGCATACTGAAGCAGCAACTCCCAATTGCTGGGCATCGGGAATTTGGGCGCTTTGCGATTTCCTCCAAGTTCCGCGTCCCAGTATTTAGTCCAGTTAGTGATCCAACCATGGACTTGATTTAAATCGGCCATCACACCGCCGCTTTTCGTACCGGAATTCAATTCGATTAATGCCGCTTGTAATTGACTTGCGTATTCGGTTGCTCGTGCAGCGTCATCTTTCATCAGGTGATGCAGATTTTCGAGCAACTCCATCCAACGCTGTTTGGGGAAATAGGTTCCTCCGTAAATAGGTCGCCCATCGGGCAAGGTAAACACGTTCAAGGGCCACCCGCCTTGGCTTCCCATGAGATGCACAGCGTCCATGTACCAGCTGTCCACATCGGGCCGCTCTTCTCGATCTACCTTAATGCAAACGAAATGCATGTTCATGAACTCGGCACATTCATAGTCTTCAAACACCTCGTGTTCCATTACGTGACACCAATGACACGCGCTATAACCGATGGAGACCAGCACCAATTTATTCTCATTACGCGCCTTCTCCCATGCCTCTTTGCACCAGGAAAACCAATGCACGGGATTGTCCTTGTGCTGCAGTAAATAGGGACTTGTCTCCTGTGCAAGGCGATTCATAATCCGAGCAACTCTTTGATTTCCGTTTCTATTTTGCTTCGTGTAATCAGACGTTTCAAGACAACTCCATTTTGATCAACTGCTAAGAGAGTCGGAGTGCTCGGCACAGGAAAGCGCTTATTAAAATCTTTGCGCTGGTCATTGGCCAAGAAAACACTTGGCCAAGGCGACTCATTCAGTTTATCTTGAGCTAACCATTCTTCTTGCGTCTTGTCTGTTCCGATAGCATAAACCCCCAAACCCTTTGAATGATACTGTGCATAGAACTCCTCCAGCTTGGGTTCAAATTCTTTGCAATGGGAGCAGTTGGCACGCCAGAAAAGCAGAATTGTGACCTTGTTTTCAGCGAATACTTTTTTACTTGAAATCATCTTACCACTCGCATCAGGAAGAGTTAAAAATTCAATGGTTTTACCCGGTTTACAGTTATCGAGGGCAGTGAGCAAATTGCGCGTATTCTCCTCCATGTGTCCTTCTTCAGTGCAATCGTCGGCATACCACGTAATGAGGTAACTCAATCCAAGTTCGTTGCGATACGTTATCATCTTATCCAGCAAAAACTTGAACATGTAAGTGGTCATGCTTTCACTCACCAGCACTTTTTTCATCATTAAATCGATATAGATCTCCGGCTGTTTTGTTTTCTCGAAATACTGATACGCGATGTTGATGCGACGAATGAACGCAATGTGATGCAGCACATCGGGATGATTGATAGGCATGTTATCCATAACATGCATAGCTGCAAATCGCACCAGAGAATCAGCATTCTGCGCAAATTCCGGATTGCCCGAATACAAAGCAACAGGTGAAACTTTGGCCAACAAGTTGGCGGCAAATGTGCTTGGATATGCAGTAGCAATGTCGGAGCAGGTTTTAGCGAAAGCTTGTTCTCGCAACTGATACTGCAATCCGAATCGATCCAGTGAATCTTTGTTCAAGCTCACCTCATTGAATTTCGTCATGATATCCATGTAGGCATCTTGTTCAGCAGATTCATACAACTTCACCATACTTCCTTTTAGCTGCTGATACTCTAGCGTGAGCTCAATTCCATTCGCAGGAATATCCTTTCGAACTATTAAAAACTCACACCATTTTTTGGGGTCACTTGAAAAGCGAAATCGGTACTGACCATCGTGCGGGAATGTGATTTTTCCCGCGTATGTTCCGGCTTGTGGATCTTTGATTGTTTGCAGATTTTTCCAGTTATCGTCCGCGAAATACTCCACAATCATCGTCACAGTCGGCGCCTGAAGTCCATTAACTTTAACCGCCACCGGGGTTTGAGCACGAGCGCTTAATGTGAAAACGACCAACAAAACAAGAGTGTGTATTCGACAAGTAAAAGACTTCATAGCATCGGTGTGAAGGATTGGTCAAAAATACATTGGCAAAGTGCGAAAGTCCTGAATTAGTCTTTTTTGTGTTGAATGACTGCACCTTACATTCGCGACATCAAAATTTCCTTCATGCGCGACACTACTGTTTTCAACCTGATTCAACGTGAATACGAACGCCAGCGACATGGCATTGAGCTTATTGCTTCCGAAAATTTTGTGAGCAATGAAGTAATGCAAGCCATGGGCAGC
>JBILCQ010000193.1:0-4534 GCA_044353065.1 Flavobacteriales bacterium
TGGATACTTATCAATCAAGACACCACAGGCATTGGCGTGTATAGTGTTACTTCGGAAGGTGTAGCCCTCTCGTCTGTATTTGAAACCGATACGCCTCTGACGGGCACCATCAAAGCCTCGCCCATTTCCGGTAATCCGGATCCGCTTTTTTTCGCTGCTTACAGCAAAGTCGTCACCTCGGGCGGTCTGTTGTTGGATTTCGATTTAACGACAGGCGTTTTGTCTGACCCGGAACAGCTGCCCGCAGTTGGATCCGAGGCGGTCGAATTTTCGCACAACTCCCAATACCTCTACGCCACCTCCTCAGGTCTAGGAACCGGCACACAGCAATTGGTGCGCTATAATTTGGCAAGTGCCATTGAACAAGGAGTCAGCGTTGCCTCGACACAAGAAGTGATTGCACCTGACATCACTGCATATTATATGCAGATGGCTCCAGATATGAACATCTATTTCACCTGGTTCAATTTTTTTGGTGAGAGTAAACTTGGTGCCATCAACTGCGTGAACAGTGAATCGCCAACGGTGACAACGGAAGCATTCACCTATAGTGGCGGCACTGACGAACTATTCTTTTCGCTTCCCAATTTCCCTTCCTGGATTTTTTACAACCCGTATGTCGACTTCATTGAGTTTGGTCCCGACACCGTTTACCTCTGTGCGGGCGACTCTATTATACTCGATGCCGGTGTGGGCGACTATTGGGAATGGGGAGGCGATTGCTACAGTGGTCCGGAAAGCACCTGGCCCGACAACAGCACGCGTTACTTCACGGTGACACAACCCGGTACCTATGTCGCTTGTGTTGACGGTCCATGCTCCTCCGGAGTCGGACTCGGTAACTGCCTATCGTCCGACCAGATTACGGTGCTGCCATGCATTGTGGATGAACCTGCATGCGATTTACTCAACTTACCCGATACGTTGGAAGTCTGCGCAGGGGATACGCTGCAACTCGAAGCAGACCTAAGTCAATTCGAATCGTATGCCGGTCTGCAATGGCTGGGAGGCGGTACGTTCATTCCTTCCGATACCGTAGCTCAGCCGCTCTACGTTCCCTCTGTGCAGGAAATAGCAGCGGGCACAGCTAATCTGACCCTTCAGGTATTCATTCAAGATGTCGATACAGAAGGCGGAAATTTCCTGGCTTATGATCATAGCGGAGAGGATTTAATATTCTACATCAGCACCGCCGATGGGAGTATAGAGACCATTCAAAGCAACACCGGCAACGACTGGACAGCCATGGGTTTCAGCACAGCCAACAACACGCTGTATGGTCTCTCCAACATTGTGACGACACCTGCCCTTTCGTCGGTGAATGTTGAAACAGGTGTTGTAACACCGATTTTCACGTACACCAACCAACAATTCTATGCAGGCGATTACGATAATGTGAACAATCTGTTTTATGCCATCGGAATTCCGGAAACGAATAGCGGTGAACCCTTGATTCAAACGTTGTACACCATTGATGTGAATACCGGAACGCTCAACGCCATTGGGGATTTGGATCAACTTGCAATCGATAATTATTTTACCGCGGGAGGTGATGGTATCAACGGACTGGCTTTCGATGCATCGTTAAATGTTCTCTGGGCGACAACGGCCAATGGTGAATTGTTAGAGATCAATGCCACCACAGCAGCGGTGGTCACGGTTGGCAACACGCAGGCTGATTTGCGCGGCCTTGCCTACGATTACACGGCGAATGAATTGTGGGGAGTAAGTGCCAATGGCAACCTTTATCATATCGACACCAATTCAGGCGCTGTGCTGGAGGAAGTGCTTTGTCAGGAAGAATTTTCGTTTGTAACGACCTTGACCTATGCGATACCGCAAAATGTCTCGGAAAACATCTGCTCTGACAATACTACCATTGTTATCCGCAACGACAACACCGTGGACCTCGGCGCTGATGCGACTATATGCCAAGGCGAAACCCTTGTTCTTTCGGCACCGGGTTTTGAATCCATCAGTTGGCAAGACGGAAGCACGGGCGAAGAGTATATAATAGATGAAAGCGGCACGTACAGCGTGAATATTACCGACTCATATGGATGCAGCTATAGTGACGAAGTGACGATAACCGTAAACGATTCACCCGCTGCGAGCTTCACAGCCAGTCCGCAACCGACTACGATTGATGACACCGAGATCACGTTTACTTCAACGAGCACTTCAGCTCCACTAATCTACACATGGAGTTTTGAAGATGGCATACCCGAAGCATCTGCAGAGGAAAATCCTGTGGTCAACTTCCCTCCTATTCCGGGTTACTACACGATATCATTGACCGTGGAAAACGCCAGCAGCTGTATCGACACAATGACCTCCTTTATTTTTATTGACAGCGATGGCACCGTCACATTGCCCAACATCTTCACCCCCAACGGCGATGGCGACAACGATCGGTTTGTTCCTTTCCAAGCATTTCCGGGCAAGTGGACCCTTACAATTTTTAATCGCTGGGGTGTCGAGGTTTTCGCCACCGAAAATCTGTCGCAAGGTTGGAATGGCGACGATGCGCCTTCCGCAACGTATTACTGGGTGTTGCAACCCCGCGATGGGCAGCAGGGAGAAAGCAGGGCGGGGTATGTGATGTTGGTGAGGGAGTAGAGATAAGGGATAAAGGATAAAGGATAAGGGATAAGGGATGAGGGATAACACATTTAGGATTAGCATCGTGCTAATCTTCTTGAGTTACAATTATAAGTTCATGGGGGACGAGGAGGCTTGTTGAATGTAGTTTCATTCCATTTATAGCACTTTCCGACTCCACTACTTGATGACCATGAAAAACAAGAAAACATTGAAAGATTCCATAGCTTGCATATTCCTCATGCTGGTGTGTACCGGGACCATGTGTGCCCAAGAAATTTGCACCAATGGTGTGGACGACGACAACGATGGTTTGATTGATCTCAACGATAGTGAAGACTGTGCATGCACCAGTGTGTCGAGCGTAACCTCCCTGCTTCCCAATCCTTCATTTGAACAATATGACTGTTTACCTATTGTCCTTGGTGAGCTCTCATGCGCCGACACGTGGGAGCAGGCGACCATAGCATCCACCGATTATTTCCTCAATGTACCCGGAGGCTTATGGGATGAGATTATCCCGTTGCCTTTGCCCGATGGCGTAGGTGTAGGTGGCTTTGTAATTAGCTCCTACCCCATCGATGAGGATGGCACTGAGGCCACCTATAATGAATACATTGGAGGTTGCTTGCTCGCCCCCATGGAAGCAGGCGTTGAGTATACGATTCAAATGAATCTTGCAGGTTCATCATGGGATGGCAATGTTTCAGCGGGTGTTTTCTATGGTCCAATAAATATTACCATATTCGGCAGTTCTTCGTGTCCGCAATGGCCTTTACCTTTAGAGCCCTCAGGAATTGATTTGGGTTGTCCAACTTTTCTAGAAGAGTGGGTAGAGCTAGGACATACCTCCTATTCTGCCGACGAAACCTGGCAAACGATAACGATTCAGTTTACCCCGGATACAGACATTCAATCCGTGATGATTGGCGGACCTTGCGAAGTGCCTTCAGATTTCAATATAGACTTAATAAACAATACGGCTTTCCCCTATTTCTGGATTGATAATTTACTGCTAAATGAAACCAGTTTATTCAGCAGCATCGAAACCGCAGGAAGCTATTGTACCGACGATCTCACTCTCGTAGGCACTTCCGATACACTCGCCGAATACGTGCAATGGTACTACAACGGCGTTGCTCTTCCCTCGCAAACAAATAGTCAATTAGCATGGAGCGATTTGAATTTGTCGGAGGGAACCTATCAGTTCATCGCCTTTCAAAACGATTCCATTTGCGCAGGATCTCAAATTGAAGTTTCACTGCCCCCATCTATTGCTCCCGAGATTGAAGCCTCGACACAATTGGGCTGTGAACCGCTTACTGTGCAATTCAATAATGTTACTCCAACTCCGAGCATTGCATGTGCATGGGATTTCGGCGATGGAAACACCGCTGAAGAATGCAATCCAACACATGTCTATACGGAAAGTGGCTTATATTCTATTGACATCCGTGTAACCTTCGAAAATGGCTGCACCTACGACACGGTCTACCAACAATACATTGAAGTAATACCGCCACCTCAAGCGGTTTTCACGGCCTCTCCGCAACCTACCACAGTGAATGACACTCAGATAACCTTCTATCCCGAGAGCAATGATGCGATTGTGCAATGGCAATGGAATTTCGGCGAGGTGCCTCCAAACACAGCTAGCGTTGAAACTCCAACGGTGCTCTTCCCCCCTATTCCCGGCAGTTACCCGGTTGAACTCGTAGTAATCAACTCCACCGGTTGTGTCGACACCGTTTCAGCTTTTGTTTTCATCGAAAGCGACGGCACCGTAACACTCCCCAACATCTTCACGCCCAACGGCGACGGCGACAATGATCGGTTTGTTCCCTTCGAAGAATTTCCGGGCAAATGGACCCTCACGATTTTCAATCGCTGGGGTGTCGAGGTTTTCGCCACCGAAAATCTGTCGCAAGGTTGG
>JBILCQ010000021.1:0-15185 GCA_044353065.1 Flavobacteriales bacterium
TCTCCTTGCGGAATAATCACGCCGGTAAGTTTCTGAATGTCTTTGATGTACGACACTTCCTCCGCTTCGCAAAACGAAATGGCAATGCCCGAGGCGCCTGCACGACCGGTGCGGCCAATGCGATGCACGTAAGTCTCCGGCACGTTGGGTATCTCATAGTTGATGACGTGTGTGAGGTCATCCACGTCAATACCGCGCGCGGCAATGTCGGTAGCTACCAGCACGCGCGTCGCCTTGTTCTTGAAGTTCTTTAGTGCCAATTGACGGGCATTCTGCGACTTGTTACCGTGAATAGCTTCCGCTGTAATTCCCTTGCTCTGCAGGTCCTTCACCACTTTGTTGGCGCCGTGCTTGGTGCGCGTAAATACCAACGCGCGCTCAATCGTATGGTCGCTCAATACATGCAAGAGCATGGTTTTCTTGTCGGCCTTGTCGAGGTAGTAAATCGATTGATTGATCTTTTCTGCAGTGGTGGCCGGAGGCGTTACTTCTACCTTCATCGGGTTGGTGAGAATGGTTGCGCTCAGTTTCTGAATTTCAGGCGGCATCGTTGCACTGAAGAAAAGCGACTGGCGCTTTTGCGGAAGCTTGGCAATCACCTTTTTTACATCGTGAATGAACCCCATGTCAAGCATGCGGTCGGCTTCATCGAGAATGAAAATTTCAAGGTTGCGCAAATCGATAAAACCCTGGTTCATCAAATCGAGCAATCGGCCTGGTGTTGCAATGAGAACGTCGGTGCCTGATCGCAATGCTTGGGTCTGCGGAAATTGGCCAACGCCACCAAAAATGACGAGGTATTTCAATGCAGTGTTTCGGCCATAGGCTTTGAAGCTCTCTTCAATTTGGATGGCCAGCTCACGGGTTGGAGTCAGGATGAGGGAACGAATGGGGCGCTTGCCTTTCTGTTCGATCCCACGGTTGTGCAATTGCTGAATAACCGGCAGCGCAAAGGCTGCTGTTTTACCGGTTCCTGTTTGAGCGCAACCGAGTAGGTCGGTGCCTTTGAGTACAATCGGTATGGCTTGTTGTTGTATAGGCGTTGGTTTTTCGTAGCCTTCTTGATGCAAGGCTTTTAAGAGGGGCTCAATGAGTCCCAAGGATTCAAAATTCATTCGAATGGTCAGTATTAATTATGTTCGTGAAATGATCCGAACAATCAGGTAACGGAAATGGTCCACCTCGGACACGCCTGATAAGCGTAAATCAAATTCGCTGCGAATATAGGGCTACTTCGGTTTAGTATCAGTTAAATAAGTTCAACGCGCACGATGCGGTCACCGATTTCGATTTGATCGACCACCGACATGCCGTCGGTCACATGTGCGAAAATCGTGTAGCGCCCTTCGAGATGGGGCGTAGGAATATGATTGATAAACCACTGGCAGCTTTCGGTGTCGGGGCCGGAAGAGGCGAGGCCTACAGAACCTGTGCGATAGTCGTGCAAGCGAAACTCAGAGCGAAGTGTGTAATCGGTTCCACCCATGCCATCGCCGCGCGGGCATCCTCCCTGTATCACAAAGTTGGGCACTACTCGGTGAAAATATTTGTCGTCGTAAAACCCTGAGCGCACCAGCTCCACAAACGAAGCAACGCTGCCGGGTGCTTCTTCCACATGCAGTTCAATCACAATTTCTCCTTTCGACGTAACGATTTTGGCCAATTGCTTTCGGGGAATCGACTTCACCAATTTCCAATCGATGGGGTGATTGATGTCGGCCTTTTTCTCTTGCATTGGAGTAATGCCCCATTCATTCAACGTTTTGATTATTTCGTTAGCCGTCTCCAGTTCTTTGGGGAGTGTAAGTGCGGTCAGTGCTTCGTTGAGCGTGTTGTTCAAGATTCGTTTGTGCTCTTCATCGACTTCGATGTTGCGGCTTTCAGCAGCGCACAGGGCAGTGACTCCGATATCCTTTTTTTGAATGAGTTGATTCAGGGCTGCGGGAAAATCGATGTCGGTTGGAAAATCCGCTTGCTTGTGTGACTCGATGAATGCCTCCACGTAAGCGTTCGCGATTACGACATTCGATTCTGTCAACGCGCGATTCAAGCACGTGGTGGCGCTCGAGCCGGTGCAACCGAGCATGCGAATACACGCCACGCGATCATACGTGTTGGTGAGCTTATCTATCTTTTCAATCCATGGATCGATTGGTAGTGATTCGCCTTTTAGATGAAAAAGACGAGCAAGGGCGGCCTGCATGCGAATATCTAAGTTGCTTTCCGAAGCATGCAAGTATTGGCGGTCAGCATCGGATAGTTCTTTTTGTTCCAAAGCAAAACATGCCGTTTGCGCAACATTCGCCGATGGGTTTGTGATTAGCGGAAGCAGCGGAGTTGCCCCAACTCCAGCATTGTTGCTCGCTGCTCTGCATGATGCAATGAGTAATTCAGACGATGCAGACGTTGAGGCAAGGAATCGTTCGATTAAAGAAGAGGCATACTGACTGGAAGTTTTTCCGGCGACAGGCATAGCAGCAGCGATGCAAAGCGTATCGATTTCGGTTGTTAGATGCTTGAGAAAGCGCTCGGCCTTGAGTGTGTCTGCATGCCAGTTGCCACGAAACCGCCCCATCGCATAGGCAATGATGCGACGGTTTACAACAGGTTGGCTTGCATACATTCCGGCTAAACTGTTCATGAATCGCATGTCTTGCCAACCGCTGTTGTGAAGCCAGAAGGCGGCCTTTGCTTTGGCATGGACCGTCACGGAATCTGTTTTTTCAAGATTGTAAACGGCATGAGCGGCCGACTCAATCAGGTCGGGTGTAGAGCCCGATGCATGCAGACCTCCTGCAATTTTACCCAGTGCTTCAGCCATGGCAATGACACAGCCGGCGTCGCCTTCGAATCGCAGTTGTATGGCCAATGGTTCAATGGAACTTGGATGAAGCGTTTGGCCAAGTGCGTATGCTGCAGCTGCTCGCACAGCGGCTACAGGATCTTGAATGGATGTATGAAGTTTATCGACGGCTCTGGGGTCGCGAATACTTGCAAAGGCATAGGCGGCCTCAACGCGCAGCAAGGGCTGCGGATGTGCGAGGTATGAGAAAAGAGAATCCGAATTGCGCTCATCGGTTAATTGCGCGATATGCAATAGCTCCGGGTCAATGAACTTGTTGTAGGAAGATGGATTGCTGCAACGCACCAGCACCAAGGCAAGTGCAACGAACACCAACCATGAATGGATGAGATGGAATGCGGAACGCGTGTCGTGGAGTTTTCTTTCCGCTTTGTCGGAGCAGTCCCAATTATCACTTGTTGTTCGCATTCGTTCTGCTTTGAATTTTGCATTCGCGTCGCCTCAAAAGAGCCGTGCTATTTCGCAATAATCAACTTCTGTTTTACAATTCCAAAGCTGTTTTGTCCCGCAACAATGTAAACGCCGGACGCAAGATCGTTGATGGTTACCTGATTCTGATTGATACTGTTCAGTCGGATTTCTCTCACGAGCTGGCCGGCTTCATTCACGATGTAGAAAACGCCCTCATGCTTCGATCGGAAGGTTACTTCACTGAACGACGGATTGGGGTAGATGAGCATCTCCGTATCAGCTTGCCATTCATTCACATTGGTTGGTTGTCCGACCACCATAGTGATGCCATTACTTATAACGGGTTGAACAGCGCTGCACGGAATCTGGCCGTTGATGCGACACGTAATAGTTTGATTGTTTCCTACGGTACTTGTTGTGTATGAAGAGGAAGTTGCTCCTGAAAGTGCAATACCGTTGATGTACCATTGATAGGTTGGGTTGGTTCCTGCGTCGGTTGCGGTTGCAGTAAATGTAACCGGTGTTCCTACGGTAATAGGATTTTGGCTAACGGTAATCACAAGAGTAGGTGTAACGCTTGGTTGCGGTGTTACATCGAATGCAATGCTGCTCACCTGCGCGGGAGAGGCACAACTGATGGAAGAAGTAACAGTACAAATCACACTTTGCGCAGAAGCAAAGCTATAGGTGAGGGTATCGTTATTGTCGCCAACTTCCGCGCCGTCTACCGTCCATTGATAGATGGGTGAAGTTCCCGCATTGTCTGCCGCAGCGGCGATTTGTATTGGGGTTCCTTCGCAAATAACGGTTTGAATCGGAGCTATGGAAACGGATGGCGCGATAGAGCTTACCACATCGAGAATGATATCATTGGATGTAACTGTAACTCCCTCTAAAAGTGGGTCGCTGGAGGTCATGGTGCAAGTAACCACATCGCCATCTTGAGGATTTTCAATCACAAGGATGTTTGAATCTACTCCGGTTTCCACACCATTGATCTGCCAGCTGTACGTAGGTGTGTCACCTCCATTTTCAGGAAGTGCATTCAAGGTAACGGGTTGCCCCGCACAAATAGAGTTTGCATTGCCATCGATGGCAATGGATACTTCAGCTGCAAGGCAAGGTTCTATTTGATACGAGAATATACGCGTGCGGGCAGAGCTACCACCGGTGGCACCGCCCATGTATTCGCTGGTGTTCCAAATGCTTAATCCATCGGGATCGAGCGAGCCATGCGCATAATCGCCATTGCGATTCGTGCCTGTTTGTGAGCCGGCACCGGCTACTACCAATTGTTCGGTGATGGGCAGTGTTCCCAATGGATCACAGCTTCTGCGACCGGTATAATACAGGCCTGGATATAGGTTGTTGGTCGCATTGGTTTTCATGTAGCTCAATCCGATGGAACCATTATCGTCCATAATGATAGAACCCATCCAGCGCGTGTCGGTGTCGGGTGTGTAAATACCTTCCTGATACATCGACCATGTTCCTGTGCTTTGATTTTGGCGAAGTTCACACCATTTGATACTTCGCTGACTTGAGTTAATTCTCACCCCCCAGTTTAATACAACTGAATTGTAGCCCTCCCACGTTTTCCATTGCGCGCGGTACATGCAAACACCACCGATTCCATCCAGTTTCTGGGTGGTTCCCGGCTGCGATACATCGTTCCAGCTGCTGTTGTATGATCCGTCAAAGGCAGCGGTGGGGACATTGTTAGCTGTAGTAATGGTCGCAGTCGGTGTGGTGGGTGTCCAGTTGACAGTCATTTTGTAAATGTTCACTCGGTCTTGATTACCGCCACCCCAGCCGTTGTCGGAGTATGAGAAAATAGGGCAGGGTGTGCCTGCAGGAGGCAATGTGCCATCGGCAGCGCAACCGGTGAGTGGCACGAAAAAGCCACCACCATCGGGGGGATTGAATGAAGCAAACACGCTTCTTGCACCGGGTGTTCCGGCAAGCATGGCATCGCGTTCAAATGCAAATACGCGCTGTGTACTGGTATTGGCTGTCATGTAATATCCATCTTGCCACACGCTGAACTTCAAATAGTCGGGAAATGCCGGTGATTCGAAGGTGTAGGTATAGTAAGAACCCAGTGGATCTCCTGTGGTGGAGATGGCGATGTAGATTTCATTGTTGAAGAAGGAACCGAACTGGGCAAGAAACCAGCGGTCGGCGGCTTTGTCGTACAGCACGATTGGGTCACCATTATTTTGAGTGTCGGGATTCCACAATGCCCCGAGCGATTGTGCTGATCCCATAGGCGAACCTGTTGCTTTGTTGTAGACGCGGAAGGTTGTCGCGTTGATCATTTGAACGTAATGATTCGGACCTACGGCTCCCGATGGGTCGAACGGTCGTGAACCGCCGGCCGATTGCCCTGCAATGTTTACGCGAAGCTGTGTTCCTTTTTCGGCGCCCATTTCACGTTGAATGGATGATTCATCATTGCTGTACGTTGTGCCATTTTCCCCTGTGAATTCGAAATGCTGGGCCTTTCGGTGCTTTCTATCTTTCGACTCTTTGTAAGTCTCCATCGAGCTAATTTCTGCGTCAGGCACGCCTTTCATTTCGCGCAATGGGCGCGTTACACTGAATGCTTTGGCAACAGCATACCCTGAAGCCGGGATTGTTTCCTGCGCAAGCGCAAGGGTTGCAAATGCGAAAAGAGTGATTGTGCTGAAAAGTGTTTTCATGGTTTCGTGGTTTCCTTAAACTGGGTGGCTAAAATAGATATGGAGGGGAATCACATCGTTGGCTTTACAGCTATTTTGCGTTTTCAATTGGATACCTATGGATAGAAGAGATTTTGTGACTAAGTCGGTCATGGCAGGTGCTGCAGGTTTGCTGGCTCCTTCCGTGTTGAGGGCGTCAACCCGCGTTGCGGACGGTAAAGTTCGTATCGGAATGATAGCAGTTGGCTTTCGAGGACAATCGCATATTGAAGAACTGCTGAAGCGTTCGGATGTTGAACTCGTTGCATTTGCCGATCCCGATGCACGCATGATGGCCGATGCACAGTTGCTCTTGTCGAAATACAATAGGCCTCCGGCAGTAGAGTATAATAATGGAGATTATGCTTACCGAGAGTTGCTGGCTCGAAATGATATAGATGCCGTCATCATTTCATCGCCATGGGAGTGGCACGCTCGCCAAGGTTGCGATGCTATGAGAGCAGGGAAAATTGTCGGGATGGAGGTGTGCGGCGCTATGACGCTCGGTGAATGCTGGGACTATGTACGCACCTCGGAAGAAACCGGTGTACCAATTATGATGCTCGAGAATGTCTGCTACCGTCGTGATGTGATGTCGGTGCTCAATATGGTGCGCCAGGGTTTGTTTGGTGAAGTTGTGCACGCGCAAGGAGGTTATGAGCACGACCTACGTGGAGTCTTGTTCAACGACGGACAATCGGCATACAATTCTGGAGTTGAGTTTGGCGCAAAGGGATACAGCGAAGCTAAATGGCGTACCAA
This sequence comes from Flavobacteriales bacterium, assembly GCA_044353065.1. Taxonomy (GTDB): domain Bacteria; phylum Bacteroidota; class Bacteroidia; order Flavobacteriales_D; family Sanyastnellaceae; genus JAIBBG01. The sequence continues at coordinate 6,757 of JBILCQ010000021.1, forward strand.
TCACTATGTGAATCGAAATGGTGAGTTATATCCTACTCACGGACTCGGGCCGGTCGCAACCATGCTCAACATTAACCGAGGTAATCGACTGGTGCGTCTCTCTTCCTTCTCATCGAAGTCGCGAGGGCTGCATGATTATGTGATAGCGCACGAAAAGGGTGGTGCTGCGCATCCAAGTGCCGCGGTTCAATTCAAGCAGGGCGATGTGGTTACGACGAATATTCAATGCGCCAACGGTGAAACCATATTACTTACCCACGATACCTCGTTGCAGCGCCCCTATAATTTGGGCTTTCGCGTGCAGGGAACGCAGGGTCTTTGGCAAGACTTCGGCTGGGGAGATGCTGACCAGGGTTTTATCTACATCGAGAAGGAAATGAAACACAGTCATCGTTGGGAAAACTCGAAAGCGTGGATTGAAAAATATGATCATCCACTGTGGAAGCGATTCTCGAAGGAGGCCGAAACAGCCGGTCACGGTGGCATGGACTTTTTCGTATTGAATTCATTCATCGAGTGTATCAAGCGAAACGAGCCATTTCCGCTCGATGTCTATGATTTAGCAACCTGGTATGCAATAACACCCCTGTCGGAACAGTCGGTTGCAAGCGATGGACAAATGGTCGAGATTCCGGATTTTACAAAAGGGCGTTGGAAGGAACGATCGGCAATTTTTGCATGGAAGGATGACTACTGAAGAGTTTGATAGGCGCAGTTGGTTCGTTCAACTCCGTTTCCCAATCTTTCAAGTCGAGATTGAGAAAGTGATAAGAAGACCTGAGCGTTCAGATTACGCTTTCGGTTTCTTGTATTCGCCTTCGTAGCCATAACCGTAGCCATATCCATACCCATAGCCGTAACCGTATCCGCGCATGGCTTTGTATCGATTTAAAACGAGGCCCATTCGAGGCAAGCGCTTGTCGTCGTGCAATGCTTGAATAACTTCCAATTGCGATTTGCGAATCAGTTTTGTGTTGATGATGTAGACAAAACAATCGAGTTGTTGCGCAATGTGGTACGCATCTGATACAAGGCCAATAGGAGCGGTGTCAACGATAATGTAATCGTAGGTCTTCTTCAGTTCTTCCACCAATTCGCGGAAACGATTACTCATTAGCATTTCTGAAGGATTCGGAGGAAGTGGCCCTGATGCTATCAAATCGAAGTGGAATGAATCTCCACCGGAACGCACCACCTCTTCAATCGAGGCGCTTGGCTTCGCCAGGTAATAGCTTAATCCCTTCAAATCTTCGATTTTCAGGTATTGTGAAAGTTTCGGATGACGTAAATCGGTTCCGATCAGGATGGTCTTTTTACCTGTAAAATGCAACGACTCTGCGAGGTTGATGGACAGGAATGATTTACCCTCTTTCCCAATCGTCGATGTAATGCCGATGACACGCGGGCTTTCGGGCATGCCGGCGCAGAGGAAATCGATGTTGGTGCGCAGCATACGGAATGCTTCCGAGTTGATTGAACGATCGGTGTTACTGTAAATCAAGTTGGAGTTTTGGACCTTCATTTCCGGTATTTCTCCGAGATACGGGACTGTCAACTTGAGGACGTCTTTTTTGCTCTTTACTTTGGTGTTGAGCGACTCAATCAGATACAACAATGCAATTGGAGCAAGAAGTCCGAATAAGATGCTAAACGCATAGACCAAAGTGAATTTCGGACTAATCTTTTCCTTATTTGAATAAGCGGCGTCGATTGTTTTAGCGTTGGCAACTGTCACAGCCAGCGCGATATTGGTCTCTTCTCTTTTTTGCAGCAAGTACAAGTAGAGCGATTCTTTGATTTGCTGTTGGCGCTGAATGTCGCGGAATGCGCGCTCGAACGTGGGGACGTCTTGAATTTTACTGTTTATACCACGTGCGTATTTAGTGAGTCCCTCGAGTTTGATTTTGAGCGATTTCAGCGTGTTTTCAAAGCTTGAACGCAGTGAGTTCCGAAGTTTATAGAGTTCAGGCTCAAGTGCCAATGTTGCGGGGTTTTTTTCGCCGGTTGTGGCTTTGAGTCGGTTGTGTTCAAGCACGAGCTTGTTGTATTCCCAGATCATGAAGTTTATCGACTCTTCCTTCAATCCGAGATTGGCAGGCAACAGATCTTCGATCGTATTGCGGCTATTCATTTCATCGAGTAGAAATTGATGCAGGGCAATTTCATTTTCGCACTCGAGAATTTCTTGTTCTGTGTTGATGCCTGAGCTCACCATGAGATCGGCCTCTGAGGTAATGTCGGTGAGTTTGTTTTGTCGTTTGAATGTCTCCACTTCGGTTTCGACCTCTGCCAGTTCATCCGTGATGAATTGAATGCGATCATTGATGAAGTTGGCTGTGTTGCGACTAATCTGATTTTTATCGTCGATTGCGTGTTTGTTGTGAATGGCTATGAGCGTGTTCAACACCGCAATCGCTCTGTCGTGAAGGGCATCGCGAAAAACCAACTTTAATACACTCGCATCTTTATTGACGGCCGATATCTTCAGGTTATCCTGGAATTGAATGGCCAGCTTTTCGGGCGATACGATTTCTGTGGTGAAATTATGGTTGATGTGTGAGTTGTTGAAGTGCTTGGTAGTAGTGAAGCAGCCATATCCAAATTCGAATCGCAGTGTATCACCAAACTTGTGCTGGGATGTTTCTCCGTTTATTTTATTGGTGAGGGTGTATTCTTGATCGGAGAGAGGAAGCAGGTTCCACCTGAATTCTTGCGAGGAGTCAGGGAGCGCATCCGAAATGAGTTGAAGTTTTATTGGCGTCGTTTCGAATCGCTCGTGTTGAATAGGTCTGCCGAAGGTGTAGTAACGTACATTTAAATTGAGCTCATTGATTACCTCCATCATGAGCGACCTTGATTTCAACACCTCGATTTCGTTGTCAAGATCTTGGTTGGCAGCAAGAATGCCTAAATCTTCGAAAGCAGAAAGCTCATCGCGCAAAGACGATTTTCCGTTTTTGTCGTCTTTGATGAGTACCGTTGCCGATGCTTCATACATAGGCACGGTGTAACGCAAGTATGCAAATGCGAGTCCTACACAGAGTGTTATAGAAACTAAAAACCAGCGCCAGTAAGAGATATACTTCAGCGCGATTTCGCCCAGTGATGGACCATTCGCCCCTTGCACTTCCATTGAATTTTCCATGCTGATTATTTGAAAATAAGGATGAGTGTGGTGAGCACGAGTGACAGACTCGAAAGCACGATACCCGTGTTGGAAGCGTTGATGAGTGCCGCAGAGCGCTTGGCTCGGTTAGGTTCAACGTACACCACATCATTTTGCTGCAGATAGAACACCGGCGATGAGAACAAACTTTCCTGTGTCAAGTCGACGCGGTATTCTTTACGCGTTCCATCTTCTTCCCGAATCACCAGCACATTTTGACGCTCCCCCGTTATGAGCAAGTCGCCTGAAATTCCAAGTGCTTCGAGGATGGTGATACGCTCATTGGGAATGGTAAACGTTCCCGGATTGCGAACCTCTCCGAGCACGGTGACGCGAAAATTGAGAATGCGAACAGAGACAGTGGGATTGACAACATAAGAAGAAAGCTGTTGCTTGATTAGTTCAATTGCTTGCGTGCGCGTGAGACCTCCAACTTTGATTGAACCGATGATGGGAAATTCTATGTTCCCATTTTCCTGAACGAGATAGCCCGGTTGTGTAGGCGCGCCCATGGTATAGCCGCCGTATAGATTATTTCCCACGCCGAGAGGCATGTTGAACAACGCGGTTGATTTCTCATCGTTGGCCATGACCAGAATAGAAAGCAAATCATCGGGTTTGATGGTGGGGTTGTAGGAAGAATGTCCGGGAAACGCAGTCGGTTTACCTTGAAAATAAACTATTTCCTTTTTCGTGTTACATCCTACAAGGGTAAACATGACAATCAGACATTTCAGAGCGAAATGAACTCGATAACGAAAGAAATTCATAGGTCCAAAAATAGGAATGAAAGCCCTATGCACTGCGCTTCTTCTTTACAATAATGTTATAGATGGCACTCACGAAATAACGAGTGTCGGTGAAGTAGGGATTGCGTTGTTTTTCGAGCAAGTACTCTTCTTCAGCTTTGAGAACGCCTTCCACAGAGGGCTTTCTATCGAGAGATACATAAGGCGGAACGCAACCCGGTTTTTGTTTGATACGAAGATCTTGAAGGTGCTTGGGTATGTCTTCGAAGTAACGCGGGCTGACGGGACGAACGCCCACCAATTTCATATCGCCTTTCAGGACGTTTATTAGCTGTGGTACTTCATCAAGCCAATATCGACGCATGAATTTTCCCCATGGTGTTAGGCGGAAGTCATCGGCCGGCTTTCCGCTTTCCGCATAACCATTTTGCTTCAGAATGTAATCTTGTAAGTATTCCGAATACGGATGCATTGTCCGAAACTTGTAAACCTGGATGATTTTCCCTCCTTTGCCGATGCGTCGCATACGGAAGAGCGGACCATAGCTTGCTTCTGTATCGTAGGCCGGATCTTTTACTTTTTTGACTACGAACCTGGTTAGACCATTGGTCGACTCATGATGGATGATCTCAAATCCGCAGGCGACCAATCGCCCTAGCATCTCCGCTTTGGATAGTAATCTGCCTTTGCCGCCGGTAACTCCAAAATAGATTTTTTTCAGAACCGGAAGCTTGGGAAATATGCGTAAGAAAACGAATTCTGAGAAAATCCATCCATACTTCAGGAGTGGGATTTTGTAGAATACAATACGCTTTCTTCTTGCCCTATACGTTTCGAATGAAGCCGCGAACATTTCCCCCTCATCCATCGACTCGTTCACCTGTTCTAGGAATTTGTTGATTCTTCGCACGTCGTTCATGCGAGTTTCCGTGAAGAAGGAAGTGCGAGGTGAAAATTCAGTTGTGAATTCGGTGGGAGATATTGCCTTAAAATTCTGGCTTCCGATATTCAGTCGTTGCAATAATTCCGTCCAATAATCCGGCAACTCTCCATCTCGCGATGCAAATGACGCGCTATTGAGGTTGGTGTGTAAAAAGCCGGAAGCTTCCATAAAAAACTCAACAAAAATACAGGTTAAATGTTCAATACAATACAGATTAAGGAGCATTCATCTTGGGTGATATTTATCAGGGCGCATACCTCAGTACCTTCGCCAACTGAATAACCAATCGATCGGGTAACACATCATGCTTAGACGGCTCGCATATTTCTTGTTGCCATTCAATATTTTGATTGATACGCTTTTGCTATTCTCGGAGCAGTTGTCCTGGTTGCCATTTGTTCGTGCTGGTTTGTTAGTGATTCTTCTGATTTATGTATTCTCCAAGTTTGGAAACCACCTGCAGAATTATTCCATGATACTTCTGTTTGTAGGATACTGCTTGTTTCAATTGCTCTTTGTTTCAGACTTCAAGACATCCTTCAATATCACGTTGAAAGTTTGCCTTCCCATTGCTTGTTTCGCCATTGGTTATCGGTTGTTTAACTCAATTGGTGAGCTCAAAAAACTGAGTATATCCGTGCTATGGGTTTACTTGATATTGATTGCTAACTTTATTTTGAGTCAGGTTTTTAATCTCGGCCAATCAGTTTATTCGGAGGACTCGAACTTTCGCGTGGGTAATCTCGATGATGCCTGGAATATCTTCACCTACTCTGTTTTACTCGCTCCCATGGTGCTTTTTTTTGCGGGCGACACAGCGTTGCGCAGATGGTCGGCTTATATCGGTGCAGGCATCAATACGCTGCTCGTTGTGGTATCCATCAAGCGTATTGCTATTCTTGGATTGGTTACAGGTACTGCTGTTCGATGGGGCTATGGTTATCCTGTGCGCCGCATTGTAAAGTCTCTTGTTCTTTTAATCTTGGCGGTGGCGCTTATGTATCCCTTTTTCCAAGAAACGCTTGAGAAAAGGATTGAAGCGCGAAGTGATCGCTTTGAGTCGGGCGCTATTGAACGGGAGGGCCGCTTTCTCGAAAGTGAATATGTTTGGGAGGGAGCACTTTCCTTTGATGATCCAATAAAAAGTTTGTTCGGTCTCGAAGGTTTTAACTCTGTTGGAAATTATGCTGATGGTCGTTTCGGTGACCGCCAGCTTCATGTCGATTATAACCTTATCGTAAACACCATTGGTTTGGTTGGGCTCTTTCTTTACTTCGCCATGTTTGTTCAACTTGGTTTGAAAATGAAGCGCCTTCAAATGCGAACCGATTTGAATGCTGCTACCAATTTGTTTTTACGTTCTATATTCTGGATGCTCTTGTTGAATCAGTTCATCACTTCATTCGCAGGCCAGATGTATCACGTGAGTTATCGACTCATCGTGTTTGTTATGTTGGGAGCCATTTTAGGTACATTTAATACTTCAGCGCATGCGCGTGTTAATCGTTTGCAGTGGAAATAGGGGAGAGGCGAGTCCGTTCGTGCAAGAGCAGGCTGAGCAGCTAAAGAATCAGGGTTGCGTTGTGCAATTGTTCTTGATTATAGGCAAAGGCTGGCTTGGTTATTTAAGCAACCGGAAGCGATTGATGAATGAAATCAGACAGTTCAATCCGGATCTTATTCATGCTCATTCGGGAATGTCGGTGTTGCTCGCGGCCTTGCAGCGACGCATTCCGGTTGTGGCCACTTTTCATGGATCCGACATCAACATCCCGAAACTGCGCCGCTTTTCGAGATTAGCGATGTTGCTGAGTCGTGCACATATAGTCGTTTCCAATGAGATGAAGCATGCTCTGAAGGACGATCGAGTTCATGTCGTTCCGTGCGCGGTCGACACGGATGTTTTTTATCCGACAGATGCGATTAGTGAGAGAAAAAAGTTGGGATGGTCGGAGTCCGACACGTACATCCTCTTTTCTTCCTCATTCACGAATACCGTTAAGAATGCACCACTTGCGCAGGAGGCAGTTGCGGTCTTGTCTGCAGCGAATGTTCACTTGGTTGAGTTGAAGGGAAAGAATAGAAAGGAGGTCGCTCAACTGCTCAATGCATGCGATGTAGCACTCATGACGTCCTTCACCGAAGGTTCGCCGCAATTTATCAAGGAGGCAATGGCTTGCGGAACGCCTGTGGTTTCAACTCCCGTGGGCGATGTGCCCGAATTGAGCAGTGGTTTGAGCGGACATTTTCTGGTAGAATACAATGCACAATCTGTTGCGGAAGGAATTCACAAAGCAATTGCCTTCAGGAAGAGCGAGAAACTAACGAAGGGTCCGGATGTAATTCGACAATTCGGAATGACGCCCAGCCTCATCGCATCGCGTATCATCAGTATTTATCGTGACGCAGTAAAGGGTTCGTCTTCGAATTGACCGGTGAGCTGAATAGCTTGATCAACCAATCCGTCACATCAATCTTATCGAGGAGCATTTGACTGCGACGTTCCTTGAATTCAGTTGTCACATTCTTGCTGTCTACCAAGGTTTGAATTGTCTGCAGAATCTTCTCTTCTTTCTTAGGATGAATGCCGATAGTGAGCTTGTAGTGGTGCTCCAAATCTTCGAGTACCGATATTTTTCCGCTGAATGAACTGATGCGCACATTAGGCACGCCGAGCATCGATGCTTCCACGGCCATGCTTTGGCTATCACCGATATACAGCGAGCAATAGGCCATCAGGTGATGAATGTCGAGTGGGTTGATGGAAAGTAAATAGGAGTTGAATTCCTCCGGGATGGCTCGCTCCGAGGTTATGAAAACACGCCCCTTTTGGCTGAGTACATCAATGATTTCATGCAGCAGCTTGTTCGAGATTCCTGATGCACCATCGTCGTGATGGGCATTCAATTTCGCGAGTCGCAGTATGAAATAGGGTTGGTCGTGTGGGAAATATTGATCTACAACTAGAGCATCGGGCTTGAAACGATTGGGATGCAAGTAGGCCAGTTTGTGGTATCCCGCATAGCGAATGGTCTTTTTATTCCAAGGCCCGTTGTCGCAGCCAATAGGCGATACAACATGATGCGCGAAGGGATAGGTCACCTTTGCGAAAGTGGTAATCACGTTATAATCGTCTTCCGAAAAAACGAACGAGGGAATTCTCAACAGGAAACCTACGTGAGCTATTTCCGCCGATGTGCCCGCCATCCAGTCGGGTCGATTCTTCAAGCAAAAGCCAAGTAGTTTGAAGTTCTTTTTGATGACGCTTAACGCAATTGCAATTTTCCCATCCTTACGTCCTTCGGGAAGGGCATTGATGTATTCCAGACCGGCGCTTTTCAGCAACGATTCCAGGATGTCTTTCTTTTTAATGAAAATGGTAATGCGATGTCCTTGCTGTTGCAGTTCCTGTATGGTTCCGCGAAAAAGATGGAAATGCGCAGGGTGCCCCAGAAAGAAAAGGCCATGCATCTTTTTCTCGGGCGAACTGCTGCTCATCAGATTACGGATAGTTTTAAGGATGACTTAATGAAATAGCTTGTAGCAAAAAATGAAATCAATCCATTGACGG
>JBILCQ010000345.1:0-4489 GCA_044353065.1 Flavobacteriales bacterium
CAGCAAGTCGCTAACACCAACAGTTCCATTGCCATCCAAATCGGCTGGACAATCACTTATTACACCGCTGAAGTCACAAGATCCATCGTCCACGATTGCAGCAGCATCATAGTTAGCCGCCTGCTCATAGGTACAACCTGAGCATGAAGAGAAGTCACAAAGTGTGCAATCTCCAATCGTTGCTGCAGGGTCATAGTTACAAGCTACAGGGATGGTACAACCCAAGATACAAGCTACTCCGCCAGTACTAAAGTTTTCACCAGCAGGATCATTAGCCAAACCGTTGAGGATTCCGCCTGTAACACCAGTGAGGGTCCAGTTAATCTCACCATCAAAAGTTCCACCACCAACAATGATAGTATAGCAGTCATCTGCTAGGCAGAATGAAGCAGTTCCGTTAGCTCCTGCAGGCAATCCGGCAGTTCCAACTACAGCTCCTGAAGCATCCAAAATTGTAGCAGTAGCTCCGTTCCAACCATCACCGAATGTATCGTTCATAATTAAAGTAACGCAGTTGTCGAAACAACACTGAGTAAGATCTTCAATTGTTGCAGATGCATCGTAGTTACACGCAGTAACATCGGTGCAACCGGCGCATGAAGCAAACTCGCATGAACCATCGTCTGAGGTAGCCGCAGCGTCGTAGTTACAAGCAGTAGCATCAGTACAACCGCAAACTCCACCACCGACTGTGAATGAGAAAGTGGCATCAGCATTCGGAGAAACAGCAGCAATTACAACCGTTCCAGATGCGTCCGAAATTGACCAGCCAATTTCATTCGGGAATGCACCACCACCAGCGGTGATTGTGTAGCAGCCATCAGCTAAGCAGAAAACATCAAAACCTGCCGACTCACCATCCGTGCAGTTAGCATTGTTCAGATCACCCTGAGCCACCACTGCTCCGCTCAAATCTGTGATGGTGTATGTGTTGTTATTCCAACCGTCACCAAAAGTGTCGGTCATATCGATGCGGTAAGCATTTTCACCTGCAGCGCATTCAGCACAAGAGAAAAAGTCACAGTTTCCACCATCCACGTTAGCATTTGGATCGTAGTTACAAGCGCAAGCGTCAAGACATCCTTCGATGATTGATTGGCAAGAATATGCAAGGACAAAGGCACCTTCATTCAAATCATTTACACCGTCGCCATCCGTGTCCAAACCAGCAGCAGTGATGTAGACATAGTACTGCGTGCCAACGGTTGATTCGAATTGAACTGAAGCATCATCAGCATTCAACAAACCACACCCTTCCGCTGTGTTATCGTTATTCTCAGAAACAACACACGTGAAAGGACCAGCGCAGCCATTGTTTGAGCTGACAACCATAATACGTGAGTCAATAGCAGAACCACATGTGCTCAGATTTACAAATTGACCATTGCCTACGATTGAATACCAAACACCGATATCACCCGCACCAGCTGGGCAAACGTTTGGTGCACCAGTATTTGTAGCTGGTCCAGTTGAACCAACCACGTCAACACCGCAAGTCAAAGGAATAGCTCCCGCACACAAATCGTTTGGAATAGAAGCTCCGCAAGAGATATACTCACAAGAGCCGTCATCTTCCAAGCAACCTGCACAATAGTTACAAGCGATTTCGTCTGTACAACCTGCATTCGACAAAGACGCAGTCAAGGTCATTTGATTACAGTTAATCGGGTCAGACGTAGTTACACAGATATAGTAGTCTGTATTTGGCGTCAGTACAACACCTTCTGCAAGAGAGCTGAAAATAAACCCATCGAGCCCAGCAACAGTAAGGCCTGTAGCTCCATCCAATGGATTGAGGGCAGCACAGCCAGCTGCGCCTTCGAAAATGCCAATGCCCACATCCGTGCCGTCTGCATCATCTGCTCCTTCGCCGGAACCGTTGAATACTGAAACGTTCAAAGCGTTGAAATTGCTTGAGTTGATTTTATACCAGATACCATATTCTGTTCCTGTGAAAGCCCACTCGGCCATATCGGCATCAGGGTTTGCACAACACAAGGAAGCTGTCTCTTGGAAGTCGATATTTGATGGGATTGGAATAGCATTCGCGCATTCGTCATTAAATGGCGAGTTGGCGCAATCAAGACACTCCATGGCCAATTCGAAATCAATTCCATCACCGAAGGTTCCGAATTCAGAAACGAGCACGTAGTATGCCTCGCCACTTTCGGCGGTAAACGCTATGCTTGAAAGCAAACCGGTGGCGCATCCGTCATCGTTCTGAGTCACACATACCGGGCTTGAACAGTCACCTGAGAAAACGTGAATTTTGGAGTCACCACCTGCGCTTCCGCACGTGCTGAGATTCACCAAATCACCGGTACCAATGAACGTGTACCAAACTCCCGGAGATTCGATTTCATTGTCAGGATCGCAGCTAACCGCAGTTGGGTCGAGTGTAGCGTTAATGGTTGAACCATTTACGACAACACCGCATCCAATTGGAGTAGCGTTTGCACAATCATCGTTTGAAGGAGGACATATACAAGATCCATTATCTGTAGTTGCATTTGGGTTATAGTTATTGCAACCCGCGTCTGTACAACCTGGGATTTCACAAGCTGCTCCACCCCAAGAAAAACCGATGCTCATGCCAGCGCCGCCTGAAGCAATCACCGTTCCTGCAGCGTTTACAATTTCCCATGAAACCTGGATCGGCTGGTTACCAGCGGTAGTATTGAGAGTGTAGCAACCAGGAGCCAAACACTGGCTGTAATCGCCCGATGAGCCACCCAGTAATTCACCCGAATCAACGAAAGCACCGGTACCTGCATTCAAAAGTGTCCATGTTGCACCATTCCATCCATTACCGCCTGCAGAATACATATTAATTGTGTAGAAAGACTCAGCACCAACACACGTGAGACAACTTCCGTCATCGCATGTAGCAGCCGCATTATAGTTGTCGGCCTGTGGATCTGTGCAACCCGGTTGGCCACCTCCAACGGTAAATAATTCACCTGCTGGATCATTTGCTATGCCTGAAACAGGGCCACTAGCTAAACCTTGAATTTCCCACTGAATTTCGCCATCAAAAAATCCGCCACCAACAGTGATGTTGTAGCAACCTATAGGCAAACAAACGTCTGCAGTTGCCTGGGTTCCTACGGTAAATGTTGACGTTGAAAGGACTTCGCCCGTTTCAATATCGGTAATAACCGCAGTAGCGCCATTCCAACCGTCACCAAATGTATCGATCATAACCAAAGTGGCGCATCCTCCATAACAACAGCTACCATCATCTGTAGTAGCATCAGCTGAGAAGTTACAAGCCGTCTGATCTGTGCAACCATCTGTATCCAAATCACAATTGATATTGAACTGGTAGTTTCCTGCACCTGCAGCGTATCCACCGACACGAATGAGGTATGTTGTGCCTCCCACCATGTTGAAGGTGGTTAACGACAAGGTACCAGTACCACCGTCGTCATCACCGGTCACGCACGTGAGAGCTCCGCAGGAACCTGTGTAAACGTGAATCTTCGTGTCGTAGTCAGAAGCGCCTTCGGTATCTACGGTGCACACTCCGCCAGCTGGCGCTGTGAACGAATACCATAGCTGGCCTGCTGTGCCGACTGTAGTTATGCACGTTGGTGCACCTGAAGTCGCATTATCGTTGGCAGCATCAACTGTGTTACCGAACACTGTCTCACCGCACGTAATGACCGATGGTGAATCACAGGTAAATTGAGCAGTTGCTAGGCTCCAACAGAGAGAGGCAGCAATCGTCAAAAACGAACCTAATCTCGTAAAAGTTTTCATCAAAAAAATCTGGTTTTGGTTAATACACTAACAAAAAATATTCTTGCAACAAGTCCCTGCTGCTTGGGTTTTATCATCTTTCAATCTTTCGAAATTAGTAAGTTTTCATACTGAACTTTGCCGAAAAAGAGAGATTAAAAAATTGAAAAGTGAGCGCAAGATAAAGTAAGCCCTCGATTAATTACCAAACATTAGCGAAAAAAAATAACCGAATAATTGGATACGTCCGCTTTCAACATGAATTAATCAGATTAACGCCCCCACATGTCGGCATGCCAACTGCGTGAAAATAACTTCTGAAAACCAGCACGATACTCCCCTACTGATCTTACGGTAGTATCAAGCACAGGTGTTTCATCGTTTACGATTAGGGCCTTTCGAAGAGCCCAAAATTCGTGAAGTTGCGATTCGCACCATTCTTCATTTTTCATATACAGGACTACTGTTCTCTGAAAAAAATCTATGCCAAGTCGATTGCCCAAATCTTGGATACACTTCACTGATTTATCGATTCCGCATCCACTTGCTTTAGACTCGTCGGCAGCAATAACAAGAATGCGATTGTGAGCAATCTCAAAAGCAGCATCCATCGAGACACCATGCGAAGTCCATTCGGAAAGAAAAGAAGACACTTCCGTTTGCAACATGTTCATCTCTGATTCACTGAAATAGCGCGATGCCTGGTACAACCAAACACGAGCATTATCAGGCATTTCACTCATTTTTC
>JBILCQ010000194.1:0-4478 GCA_044353065.1 Flavobacteriales bacterium
ATACGTTTCGAAAAAGCGTGACCAGTTGGGGTTTCGCCCCACATCGAGCACGGGTGAGAAGTTCCATGGAATACCGGCGGCGCGTGTTTCGTAGGCCGTGATTTGCGCTCCGCGTTTCACCAATTCCGGATTGAAGGTAGCTGCTTGTCCCAGTTGTTGTGGAAAGAGGGTAGAGCCCATCATGTAATTGGCGCCATGTATCGCATCGATTCCATAGAGGATTGGAATTTTAAGACGCCCTTGAGCAGAAGCAGCACGCTGAATTTCGCCGATGATTTCATGCCATTGCTTCAATGGGTAGGCATGTCCGCCACAGTTGAGCACCGAGCCCACATGCCATTTGGCAATGGCCTCTTGAAGTTTTGCCGGTTCGATGTGATGCGGCTCCACTAGTTTGTATATGCCGCCTTCGCAAACTACATCGAGGTTAATCTGCGTCATTTGACCCACCTTTTCTTCGATGGTCATTTGAGCAATGAGCGTTTCAATATCGACCGGCGCAATAGCTTCCGGAGTATTTTTTTTTGATGCCTTTTGCGCGCTGCATCCGAATGCTAGCAGAAGCGAGAGAGCGAATATCGATTTCTTCATAGCGATGAATAGAATTCTTTAACGGGTTGTTTGCTGAATGAAAAGTCTTCCCCACAGCGAAGGGCTGGTGTGAAAACCTTCTTTGTCTATCGAGTTCCAGCGAATTTGCGATTGACGCACGCTTTGCTTGTCGGCAATGTCTACAGCCAGTTCAATGGCATACTCTCCTCCTTCTTTCCACGAGTCAGTGGCCAATTCCTTCCAGGGTATTTTGCATTCGAATGAATAGATGGATGAACTCACGCGAGCTGTTTTAATGTCGGCGTTCACTGTTTGCGATCGTGTCCAATCCCAGATTTGAGGAACGTCACTCATTCGAATACCCAGGTGACGATCGTCGGTATAAAAAATGGATCGTTTCGGGTTGAGACCATCTTGTGTGCTGAAGGCAATTTCAACAGCGTCGCCATTCCAGATGTCTTTGCCTTCGCGTGTATTAATCAGCGGAGTTTCATCGAACACCACTCCGCCCAGGAAGAGGAAGTCTTGATTAGCACCTATGAATAGCTTATGTCCATCGAGCTCAAAATGAGTAAGCGCTGAATCAGATACGTTGATTATACCGTCGAAAGAAATCTCGCCCAGTGTTTTCATCGTTGCTTGTTGCCTTCCGCGCGATTTATAGGGCTCAATGCGAATGTTGTCCATCGACACAGTACCCGAAGATTCGAACTGCATGATAACTTGTTTGATCGAGGACACGTCGACATCCCTTGCTTCAAAAGGGAAATTTTCGAGTGGCACGCGCACCGTAGTCCAGTTTTCGTTGATTACTTTTCCATCAATCATGGAAGGTGCAAATCCGGACCAAGCTTGTTCACCGTTGAAGTCTTCGAAGCCAATAGCCCAGGGCAGCCCTTTCATAGGGCCTGTATGGGAGCGAACATCGAATGCCACAGCTGCCGAATTGTAGATTTGTGAGAAGTCTTTGCCACTCCAACCTGCCCAGCCGATACCCATACCTACCCAGTCGCAACCCCCGCCCGGCTTATCCCACTGAATGCGCATATTGCTGGAACCGCTGGATGCACTGCCCGCTTCGTTGCTTACTTTAATGCATGAAGGATTTTGCGTATACCAGATTTCGGTGCTCATCGACTCATTGTAAATCGAGGTGGCTCCAAGGCCTTTCAAAGGCCCGTCGGCAGGCCAATCTTCCCGGTCATAAAGCGCAAGCGGCTTCATGTGTGAACATGATTGCAGCAGGAGCAAGATGAAAGTTGCGGATGTGATGTGCTTCATCATGGCTGCAATGGACCTCCCTGTGTGAACGTGATGTAATCGAGGAAGGCTTGTGAATAACCTGATGAAGGATTCGCAAGGAAAAGTATGGAAACCTTTACAATTTTATCGGGCTCATGAAGTCCATTTCCTATAGGAGCCACTTCTGAACCATTCACGAGTGTTACTATATCCGAATATTTTTTGCTGATGGTCGACCAGCCATCGGCGCCTCCCGAAATTTCGAATGCCCACAAATCTTCTGAACCATTGGTGTAGTTTCCATCCCCATTGTCATCTTCGCGAAACTGAATGAGTGTAAGACCATTGTCGTAAGCAGCAGGTTTGTAAATCATGGTATTGAAGTACACATCACTCGGATTATTGCTTAGAGGGAAGTGTTCCACGTTGTAGGCAGTTGCAGGAATGTCTAGAAGCCCAATAAGCCAATCCCAGGTAACCGTTCCTCCCATGTCGTAGTAGTTGTTGCCTTGCGCTGCCATTCCATTACTGCGCACTGTAAAACTCATGTTGGAGCCTGTTTGAGCGAAGCGTGTCCAACCCGGGTTAACACCCGATTCGAAATCGCTAAGCACAAATCCCTGTAAAGGACGAATAGATTCCACATTCAGCGTGTCGCGCAGGGTGTCGAGTTGGTTTTCGAATGAAAGGATCACTTCGCACGATTCCTGTCGGAACATGGGGAGTATGGATGTTGAACCGTTCCATGCGTAGTCAACGGCAGAGGAAAATTCCTCATGCACGTGAAGAGCGCCGGAGGAAAGTCCGACAATTTCTAACTTCCAATTGAGGTTTTTCGAAAACTTCGCATTCAAACGGGTTGTTTCTCCCGCCGCGAGATCCACACCGTCATCGCTGATGGTTAGCGGTTCCGAAACGAAAAATGGACCATAGATGTCTTCCAGGTTAGGACCGTCAAATGTGTCTTCGGGCTTGCATCCATTAAGGAAAATGATTGCTCCCAGTAAGGTGAAGAAAAGTGTGTTTTTCATGGTTAGAAGTTGATTTGATATAACAACATCCATTGCTTATCTGTGAAGAGTGATTCATCAAGTTCTCCATTCGAATTGAAGAACTTATAATACTGAACACTCAAAAATGCCTTATCACTAAATGCATACTTGAATCCGGCCGAGGCCAACTGTTCGCTTCCTTCTAAATTTAATTCTGTGAAGTTGAAGATTTCCTGATCAAAGTCTCTGACGCTCTTGAGTTCAAATCCTTTGTAGGTGAGAAGCTGAAACGCGCCCATCAGATGCCATTGCTTTTTGAACTCGAAATCCAAACCGGCTGTGATTGTTCGGGATGCAAGATTGATACCCGGTACTGATTCAGTTCCTGTGCGTGTTGTACGGTCGTTGCGAACGCGAAGTTGAATCGATGCATCTTTATCGTTAATGCCAATGAATTTATTTGCATTCAAAGAAGCACTGATTTCATAGCGCTCAAAACGACGAAGTGTTGTAGTTCCTTCTCCTCTTACTTCTTGACCTCGATAGTAGGTTCCGCTCGCTGAAATAGGACTCTTTTTGTTCTCATATCCCATCTGTGCGATTAATGCTTGGCGGTTGGGTGTGGCTTCTCCGTAAGGGGTTATATTGTCGTATTGTGGAGCATAAGCCATCAGGTTTGTCTGGAGTTGTGTGGTGTAAAGGCCTGACTCGCGCATTAGGTCGATCATCGTGATGGGGCGAAGCACCTGAGCATTTCCAATCCGTTGAAACGCACTTACAGAGCCGTTGTAGTTGACGCGTTTGGTTTGCGCACCCATGCTTCGAAAGTCGGAAGAGACATATTTAATCTGCATGCTACCAAACAAACCATTTTCAGTGTGTTTTACTTTGTATTTTGCATCAGCGAACTTGCCTTGCCAATCCGGAATGCTGTCGTCTTGCTGCTGCTTGTAGTACCAATTTGAGCGGCCTGCCTCTGCATCCAACGTATGCATCCAAACGCCCATAAGTCGTGTATAACCCAGCGTTGCAGTCATCACCGGGTGATGGAATGTCGCCGAGCTGCGAGATGTACCGTAAATGTCAAAAACATTGACGTAATTGAATCCGAAACGCAGATGTTCGCTCTGAATTAAACCAACATGCAGGCCACTGAAAATGCGATCGTTGGTCTCGCTGAAGTCGGTCGTTTTGAGTCGTGTGGCTACCGTTTTTATTTCAATCTCTTTCAGCCATTTTCCAAATTCGAATGCCATTTCCGCTGAAGCACCTTGCTGACGCCAGCTATTGTCGTTGTTGTAGAAGTGGTCATAATTAACTACATCGGCTTGCTGTTGAAATAGAAATGGCGTATTGCTGATTAATTCTTGCTGCGTGTTCCAGAGTGTGTAGGGTGTTAACCGGTAGTTGATGTCTCCCAATTGGTAACGCACGATTCCTCCGGCTACTCCTTTCACATAGAGTTGGCGCACATCGAAACTAACACCGGCTCCCCAGAAACCTCCATAGTCATTGCGTACGCGAACCATTCCCTGTATTTCCATTTGCGGATTGGGTCGCATGTTGATGCCCAGGTCGACCAAGGTATTTCCACTGTTGAGCTTGGGAACCGTTACGGTGTCTTCTTCGTTTTGAGATTGATAATGGTCGCTGTAGAATTGTGCGCGCGCTGCACCGGTGAAGGTGATCTTT
>JBILCQ010000195.1:0-4473 GCA_044353065.1 Flavobacteriales bacterium
CCATCACGAAGAACTTCTGCAGTCTTCTCGGGCTCACGATAATACCCCATCATTACATTCGGACCTTTGCATAAGATTTCTCCATCCTCTGCAATTCGAACCTCTACGTCTGAAATCACTTTTCCCACAGATCCGGGGCGCAGCATGTTTGGCTTACGCAAAGTATTTACGGAAATAACCGGAGATGTCTCTGTCAATCCATATCCCTCCAAAACGGGAATGCCCGCACCGTTAAAGAACTTCGCGAGTCGCGTTTGAAGTGCTGCACTTCCCGAGGCCACTCCTCGAATTTCAGTAAGACCCAATGCCGCTTTCACCTTGCTGAAAACAAGTTTCCGCGCAAGCCCGAGTTGAAACTCGTACCATGCTCCATTGGCGCCATCAGGCTCCCACTGCAAGGCGAGATCATGAGCCCACGAAAAAAGTTTTTTCTTGATTCCTGTATTCGCCATTCCCTTCTGATAAATCCCATCGTAAAACTTTTCAAATAGTCGGGGCACTCCGGTGAAAATATGCGGACGAGCAACAGCCAAGTCATCCTTGATGGTATCCATGCCACCCAGATACATGTGAATACCATTGGCTATGTACATGTAGTGCAGCATGCGCTCATAGATGTGCGACACGGGGAGAAAACTCAAACAATGACTCTTACCCTTTTCCAGCAATGGCAATCGCTCTTCACAATTAATGGCGTTGCTCGCAATGTTGCGATGACTGAGCATCACGCCCTTCGGTAAACCGGTCGTACCGGAAGTGTAGATAATGGTAGCAAGGTCCTCCTCCTTTACTTCTTTGCTCAATCGCTCTATTTCTTCAGGAGGAATTGTATTTCCTTGAGAAAAAAGTTCAGTCCAATTATGCGCTCCCGGCACATTATCGAAGGTGTATACTTCTATCAGAGCAGGACATTTTGATTGTATGGATTTTATCTTTCGAAATAACTCTTCATTTGAAACGAAACAATAGCGTGCCTCTGCATGATTCAAAATGTACTCGCAATCGTCGGGAGTCATCGTCGGATAGATTGGAACATCCACCGCTCCAATCTGCATGATGGCATGATCCATAATATCCCATTCGTGTCGGTTAGCATGCGTTATGAGTGCCACACGCTCGCCGGGCTTTACACCCAAGGCCAGCAATCCGCGGCTAGCCCTATTCATTTGATCAATAAAATCGCGTGTTGAAATACTGACCCACTCAGATCCCGCCTTCGAGGTCATCATGCGTTCCAGCGGATACCGTTCTTGTTGGTAGTAGACAAAGTCAAACAGTCGCTTGGGTGAAATCATAGTGCTTTCGTTTTGGGTAAAATTATTGAAGTCGCTGCGAAAATTCCGCGCTTCCTGCAAATTCAGTCAATCACCCTATTTTCGCGGTCAAATTTCGAGTTATGAAAAAAATCGCCGTAATAGGTGCAGGCCAAATGGGCAATGGTATCGCACACGTTTTTGCACAAACCGGCTATCCGGTCAACCTCATTGATGTGAAGCAAGAGGCCTTGGATAAAGCTCTCGCCACCATCAGCAAAAACCTCGATCGCCAAATTGCCAAAGGCTCACTTACCGAAGATGCTAAAGCAGCGACATTAGCGAACATCAGCTTATGCACCGACATGGCTTCTGCTTGTTCCGACCGCGATTTAATTATCGAAGCTGCAACAGAAAACATCGACTTGAAACTGAAAATCTTTGGTCAGCTCGACTCATTCGCTCCTGCTCATTGCATTCTCGCTACTAATACTTCCTCCATATCCATCACGCAAATTGCAGCTGCAACACAGCGCCCTCAACATGTGATAGGGATGCACTTCATGAATCCGGTTCCGGTCATGAAATTGGTAGAAGTCATTCGTGGCTATTCAACTACCGACGAAGTATCAGAGCAGGTAACCGAACTTTCAAAAGCTATTGGAAAAATTCCGGTTACGGTCAATGACTACCCCGGCTTTGTGGCGAACAAGATTTTAATGCCGATGATTAACGAAGCCATCTGCACACTTTATGAAGGAACCGCGGGTGTTGAAGAAATCGACACCATCATGAAGCTTGGTATGGCTCATCCGATGGGCCCGTTGCGCCTGGCCGATTTCATTGGGCTCGATACATGCCTTTCCATTTTGCGCGTACTACACGATGGGTTCGGCAACCCGAAATACGCACCATGTCCCTTGTTGGTAAACATGGTAATGGCCGGTAAACTTGGCGATAAAAAAGGAGAAGGGTTCTACAACTATGCAGATCCTAAAAACCCTGTTGTTTCTTCCAGCTTCAGAAAAAACTGAGGTTTTTACTCAGCAACTTCTTCATTGGCGTCGGGCTCCGCAAAATCAAGCATGTCCTTCGCCTGAAGAATATTGTACCACGTGAGAAGTTTGCGGATATCTGATTCGTAAACGCGCTCTTCATCGTAATCAGGAAGTATTTTCTTCATAGCATCGCGCAAAACTTTGCCTTCGCTCTTCGCATCGGGTGCAGGACCTCCGGCAAACGCTTCTTTAGCTTTCATAAAGATTTCACGCAACGGCACATCTTCCTCGTAAGTAAACATGGTAATGTCGGATAAGGAACTGACCTTTTGAGTTGGATGAACGGGCAAGCGTTTTCCATCCACTAACGATTCCACAATAATCGTTGCTCTGCCACCGGTGATCAACTTGAATATTCCGGACTTTCCTGCAACGGATAGAATTTTATCCAATTCAACTTTCATACGTGATTATAAAATTTGGCGGCAAATATCGTTGAAGTGTGCCTACCATGCATCGCTGCATCCGTATTGTGCATAAAGTCTACACAAATGCAAATGGAATGTCATTCATCCATTGAATCTCATCAGACTCTGAATCAATGAAACAGCAAGAAGTGTGAATACCATTCGTAACGAGCACATAGGTCACGCCCAATGCGCGGTGATAGAGTGCAGCCTGATCAAGAACGGCCTGATTAATTGACACTTCAGGCGCTTTGCATTCTGCGAGTAGCAGCGGCCTCGTATCTGAGGTGTAAACCACCAAATCAGGACGCCGATTGAGGCCATTGAACTTTACGCTTTTTTCGACAGCCATCAAAGATTCCGACCATCCACGATGGTCGCGAAGAAAGTGAATCAAATGCTGCCGCACCCACTCTTCCGGTGTGAGAGCTACCCATTTTTTTCGCACCACATCCCAAACCTGAAAGGCATCATTTGCCTTGCGCAAACGCAAATCAGGTTGAGGGAAATGAAGCTTCTGCACGTTTAGGTTTACTTTTGACGATGAAGTAGATGCTTCAGCAAAGAAACAAAGAACACCGCTAGATGGAATCAAAAGAAGAAATCGTAAAAAATTGGCTGCCCCGTTATACAGGCGCCACTCTCGAACAATTCGGAAGCTACATACTGCTAACGAACTTCGATGGTTACCTGCAAAAATTCGCCGAGTGGCACAATGTCGAAATCATTGGTCGTGGCAAAGCGATGCCCATGGCCACTGCCGATGACATTACGATGATTAACTTCAGCATGGGTAGTGCCAATGCGGCTACAATTATGGATTTGCTGGGTGCAATCATGCCCAAGGCCGTTCTCTTCCTGGGAAAATGTGGCGGATTGAAAAAGAAAAACCAACTCGGCGATTTCGTACTTCCGATAGCCGCCATTCGTGGCGAGGGAACGAGTAACGACTACTTCCCGGCTGAAGTTCCTGCCATGCCTGCCTTCACGCTGCAACGCGCGGTTTCATCTACTATTCGCGACTTCAGTCTCGACTACTGGACGGGCACTGTTTACACTACCAATCGTCGCGTATGGGAACACGACCTGCAATTCAAGGAATACTTGCGCCGCATTCGCGCCATGGCCATCGACATGGAAACAGCAACGTTGTTTACTGTCGGATTCGCAAACAAAATCCCAACAGGTGCGCTATTGCTCGTCAGCGATCAACCTATGATTCCGCAAGGGGTAAAAACCAGCGAGAGTGATCAAAAAATAACCAGCAACTTCGTGGACAAACACATTCAAGTCGGCATAGCAGCGTTGAAGGAAATCCGCGATGAAGGACAATCCGTGCGACACCTTCGCTGGGATTAATTTCGCTCGCTCTATCTTTTCGATTTGCCTGAACTATGGAACATCTCCGCATACTGCGCGATATAGAACTCAAAAACTTCAAACCCATCTATTTTCTGATGGGTGAAGAGCCTTACTTCATTGATGTGGTTACCGAGTACATTGAAAATAACGTACTGGATGAAGCGAGCAAAGCGTTCGGACAAACCATTGTTTACGGGCGCGATGTTACCATGGAGCAGGTCATGTCACTTGCCAAAAGCTTTCCGATGATGGGTGACAAACAAGTCGTCATCGTAAAGGAAGCGCAAGACATGAAAGAATGGAAGAGCAGAAAGAAGGAAGATGATGATGAAGACATGAAGCATCTGCTTCATTATTTGCAACAGCCAACGCCATCGACGCTACTTGTATTCA
>JBILCQ010000196.1:0-4472 GCA_044353065.1 Flavobacteriales bacterium
TTTGAACAATGTTCACGAAGAGCTTCAGACTCCTAATGTTCTTGCTGTCGATTGCCATGGGCGGACGCGCTCAACTTAGCGCAGGAGATTCGCTTTTTGTATCTCAATTGAATCGTTCGTGTGAGCTCAACGCTATTCAAATTTCTGCTGTTGACACCCTCATGAAGTCGACCGCCACCCGGCTCAAACAGCTCGACAAAGAGCTGAGTAAAGTATCGCGATCATCGATGAGCGATGAAGAAAAAAGCGCACGACAAAGCGAAATCAGACAACAGAAAAAAGATGCGCTCGAAGGCCGCGATATGGCTATCGTTTTTTTGCTCGACGATCGACAGCGCAAAATTTTCAACGAACAAGTAAAACCTTCGAAACCCGCTGTATTGCATATGGGCATGAATCACGATCGTGCCAACTGCAATGTATGCGTAGTCAAATAGCATGAAATCAATCTCCATCTTTTCTCTCGCAGCGCTGGCTCTGATCATCGCGGCTTGTCACAGCAAAAAAGACGCTACGGGCAATGTCGCATTGACCGAACACAAGGAAACGCACAATTTGAAGTACAGCCCCAGCGCCTTTGAATTCGTCAACCCCTTCATCGGAACCGGAGGTCATGGGCATACCTATCCGGGTGCCACTGCTCCCTTCGGCATGGTGCAACTTTCACCCGATACAAGACTAGAGGGATGGGATGGTTGTGGCGGCTATCATTACGACGACGAGTATATCTACGGCTTTTCACACACCCATCTGCAAGGCACCGGAGTGCCCGACTACTGCGACATTCTGTTAATGCCTACCAACCACCGCATTAAAACCGCCGACAAATGGAACGACGCTTACAAGAGCAAATTTTCGCACAGCAGTGAAATAGCGCAACCCGGCTACTACAAAGTGCAACTCGACGATTACAACATTAAAGCAGAGCTTTCTGCCACGGATCATGTGGGTATTCATCGGTATACCTTTTTATCGCCAGGCGATTCGTGTCGCATGTTTCTCGACTTCATGCATCGCGACGATTTGTTGCGCTACGACTATCAGCTGATTGGTGACACGGCTATTTCCGGATATCGCATATCGAAGGGTTGGGCAGAAGAACAACATGTATACTTCTATGCTGTATTCTCGAAGCCGTTCCGCGAATTCACCCAACTCGATGTTTCGTATCAGGAACAGCGCGATGGAAAGTCTGTAACCGTGATGGAACAAGTGCAAGTGTTTTCCATGCTCTTCGACCCGACTTCATCCATCACTGTAAAAGTTGGACTGAGCGGTGTGGACGTTGAAGGCGCCAAGCGCAACCTCAACGCTGAAGCAGGGCATTGGGATTTTAATCGGTACAGAGATGAGGCGAAAAGACAATGGACCAACGTGCTCGCAAAAGCACCCATCGAAGAAACTGATCCGGAGGTGCTTGCCAATTACTACACCGCGCTTTACCATTGCTACACGGTTCCCAATATCTGGAGTGATGTCGATGGGCGCTTTCGAGGCGAAGACAAACAAATACACACCGCTCAAGGCTACAGGAGATACACTGTGTTCTCGCTATGGGACACCTTCCGCGCCTATCATCCGCTGATGAGCGAGCTAGAGCCCGAGCGCACACGCGATTGGATTATTACATTCCTGGAAATCTTTAAGGAGCGCGGTGAGCTTCCCGTTTGGGAACTTGCCGGCAATGAAACCTATTGCATGATTGGTTATCATAGTGTGCCTGTTATTTATGACGCTTACATGCGCGGCATTCGCGACTTCGACACGAGTTTAGCTCTGAAAGCCATGGTGAACAGTGCCCGCGGACCGCAAGATGAAAAGAAGCGTTATGCGGAACTTGGATACGTGCCTGCACAAGAATTTAGCGAGAGCGTTTCCAAAACACTCGAGTTTGCCTACGATGATTGGTGCATCGCTCAGTTCGCAAAGGAGCTGGGCAACTATGAAATCTACGAGGAGTTCAACACGCGCTGCCAAAGTTGGAAGCACCTGTTCGATCCAACGAGCGGTTTCATGCGTCCGCGCAGAAACGGAGGATTCCCTGAGCCCTTCGATCCGTATCAGGTCGACTTCAACTACACCGAAGCCAACGCTTGGCAATACTCACTCTTCGTTCCGCATGATATCGAAACACTCATTGCCTATCATGGCGGTAAAGAGAAGTTCGAAAAATGGCTCGACTCGATGTTCAGTGCATCTACACAAACATCCGGCAGGGAGCAATCCGACATAACAGGTCTTATTGGCCAATACGCGCATGGCAATGAACCCAGCCATCATGCAGCTCTTCTCTACACGTTTGTAGGCAAGCCCGAAAAAACAAAAGCGATGGTGGAGCGCATTTGCAAGGAGCAATATCACAATGCACCCGATGGGCTGTGTGGCAACGAAGACTGCGGGCAGATGTCGGCGTGGTATGTTCAAGCCATCAATGGTGTCTATTCATTTTTACCGGGCAACAAAGAATTCATTCGCTTGGGTGAAGCATCGCGTTTCCCTTCAGCAACGACTATTCGCAGCGTGGTTAGTGAGCGCCTCATTCAACCCATGCCACTTATCAGCGGGCCGCAATTGCCTTTCCGCGATAGTGCACAAATTACACTTCGTGCCATGAGCGGAGTCGGCAACTACAAAATCCATGTAGAACCTCCCCACGGCACACGCCGCCCCATCAAGGTGCACATGCTGAATGGAGGAGAAACAAAAACCATTACGATTTACGACGAAGCACACATCGTTGCATTCGGCGCCGAGAGTGACGTCAAACTATGCACTGCCGACTTCTTCAAACGTCAATCGGATCGCACCATCCTTTCACTAACTCCCTACAACAATCAATACACCGGCGGTGGGGATGAAGCGTTGGTCGACGGCATGCGTGGTGGAGCCGATTTCCGCACCGGTTCATGGCAAGGATGGCAAGGACAATCGATGGAATGCGTGATTGATTTGGGAGAAGAACGCGCCATCACAACCGTTGGACTTTCGTGTTTACAGGAAACAAAATCGTGGATCTGGTTTCCTTCGAAAATTGAAATCCAACTCTCGCACGATGGGAAAAAGTTTGCGCCAGCAGGCGCCATCGACATTACCGAATACCAAAAAGAAGTTGCGCCTTCAAGCCGAGAGTTCACCACGAATCTCCGCGGAAGTGCTCGTTATGTGAAAGTGATAGCGATGCCTGCGTTTGAAACGATTCCGAATTGGCACTTGGGCGCCGGAGGTAAGCCGTGGATTTTTGCCGATGAGGTACTCATTAAGTAAGGCAACTAAGAACTGCAATTTCAACGTCGTTCTAAAGCAGAAATACGCTATATTCGAGTTCAATTTTATGCGAAATGACATTACGAATTATTTGCGAGGTTAAAAACAATCAGGTCTCCTTGACATTGCCTGCAGATTTCAGTCACGACGGCAAGGTGACTGTAATCGTAGATGATCAAATCAATGCTAAGACAAAAAAAATTGATTTATTAAAAGCAGCATCTATTGACCCTCTGTTTCTCGCAGACATCAATGAGGTTCATGATGACTTCGATGCTATTGATTCCGATTCATTGAAGTCATGAAAAAATGGTCAATTTACAGAGCTAATCTTGATCCAGTTATAGGTTCAGAGCAAGGTAAATCGCGACCAGTGCTCGTTATTAGTGAAGATGAAATCAACGAACTACTTAACATCGTTAATGTCTTGCCGATAACTAGCCGCAAAGCAGGAAGGACAATTTACCCCAATGAAGCGCTCATTCCAGCCAACAACTTCGGAGTGCAACAAGAGTCGGTAATCCTATGCCATCAAATACGAACGCTTGACAAGAAAAGACTTTCATCACTTTACGGTCAAATTACGGATGCAACCAAGCAAACGGAAATTTTAGACGCTTTGTGTTTTCAATTAGGAATCACTCGCTAGTTCAGGATGACCGGCTCACTATAATCCTACTATCCTGCATTCCTAATCTCCAGGCATCACGTAATCTCATTCATAGCCCGCGAAATCACCGCCAACGCCTCATCAATCTCGTCCTCGCTAATCGTGAGTGGTGGAGCAATACGAAACGACCATGGACAAGATAGAAACCAGAAGGTGATGATTCCATGGGCCAAGCAATACTCAACCACATGCCGCACGTGTTCCTCACTCGGCATGTCGATGGCGAAATAGAAGCCGCGCTGACGCACTTCTTTTACATGTGGAAGACCACGCAAAAAGGTCGCGATGCGTTGGCCTCGGCTTTCGATTGGAGCAACAATGTTTTCGTTGCTAAAGACCTCCAAGCACGCCGCAACACCCGCACATATGAGAGGATGCCCTGCAAACGTGCTAATGTGTCCGAGCATGGGGGCGTGTGTAAGCATCGCCATGTGTTCACGCGAGGCCACAAAACAACCCACCGGAACGCCGCCACCGAGGGCCTTTCCAAGCACGAGAATATCCGGCACAATTCCAAATTGCTCGAAGGCGAACAATG
>JBILCQ010000022.1:0-14894 GCA_044353065.1 Flavobacteriales bacterium
AATTCAGTGAAGAGGAGTTCACAGAAATGCATGGTGATGTGAACGAGGAAGAGGAAGGTGATGAGGACATGTTCGACTCCGGGGAAGATTATTTCGATGAAAGCGAATTCAATGGATCCTATGGGAGTTATGAAGATAATTAAGCGAGTAATCGGATTATTCACGGCTGTGACATTGCTTTTGGCGTGTAAGAACGACAATAAGCAAATAACATCCGACATGATTCACTTTCCGCCTTCTGGTGGAGACAAGGCTGAGAACGCTCCGATTATGTCATTCGATTCTGTCATTTGCAACTTCGGGATTCTCGCCGTTGGAGAAAAGTTCCCCCATACGTTTCATTTCACCAATACAGGAAACTCACCTCTCATTATAGCTCAGGTAAGTCCGTCATGCGGCTGCACAACGGCCAAAGACTGGCCAAAACAACCGATTGCTCCAGGCGAGTCGGGAAAAATCTCGGTTGAGTTCAACTCTACGGGCAACTCTGGCAAAGTGGATAAATCCATAACCGTCCTGACCAATTGTATTCCGGCAGTGACTACGTTGCGCATTCAGGGGAATGTTGCGGGTGTCGACTTTATTCCGGAGTCAAAATCTCCCATTGAAATGGAAATGGAAAATCTTCGAACAAATCAATAAATACAACTATATGACAATCACTTTTCTTCAAGCACAAAACCAAGGCAGCGGCATGGGAACTTTACTTTTCATGGTCGGCTTCTTCGCTATCTTCTACTTCTTCATGATTCGCCCTCAAATGAAAAAAGCCAAAGAACAGCGCAAATTTCAAGAGGGAGTTAAAATTGGCGATAAAGTGATGACACTTGGAGGCATTCATGGTGAAGTAATCGAGACGGATGAAACATCGGTAGTTATCAAATTGGACCAAGGACGCATGCGCATTGAAAAGGCCGGGCTCAGCGCTACCAAAGAGGTAACAGAGGGCAAAGACAAATAGACGTTGATTCATTTAATTTTGATATTATTTCCACTATGAAGAACATTCTACTTTTCTCTTTAACAGCCATGCTTATGGGTGGATGTGATCATGGTCACAGTCATCAGAAAACCGATGAAGGCACCCTCACGCGTGAGTTCTACGGTGATTCGTTTGATATTTCCGTTTCGATTCCCGTTTCTGCTTTGGCGGCTCAACTGGAGGGTAAGGACACCCTGTTCACCACGATTGATGGAGTTATCAATCAAACGTGTCCGGCGGCAGGTTGCTGGTTGAATATGCGACTCGACAGCGGTGCCCAAAAAATCACTACCGATCACGTATTTTTTGTTCCAATCGAAGGATGCGAAGGGCTGAATGCCAAGGCCAAGGGAAAGGCGTTCTACGATGAGATAAGTGTAGAAATGCTGAAGCATTATGCTCAGGAAGAAGGTAAGTCAGAAGCCGAAATTGCTGCGATTACCGCTCCTAAAAAAGTTCTCAACTTCATCGCTACCGGAGTAATGATTGAAGGATACAAGGAACCGGAAGGAGGTGCTAAACAAGGAACTTGCAATCATGACCATGGCGACGGGGAAGCCCACGATCATGAGCATGATCATAATCACAATGAAACAAATGAAGAGGGCGGTCACTGACCCCCTTTTCTTTTTTTGAATCCAATTCTTTATGGATAAATATCGCGTATTGCTGGTAGAAGATGAGGAAAGTCTTGCCTCTGCTCTCACCCTGAATTTGGAGCTTGAAGGGTATCATGTGGTAACCGCACGCGATGGTCATTCAGCTCTGGACAAATTCCGCAATCAGCATTTCGACTTAGCGATATTGGATGTTATGATTCCTTTGATGGATGGCTTTGCTGTTTGTCAAACGGTGCGGCTCGAAGGCAACACCACCCCTATCCTATTTCTTTCGGCCAAGGGAAGTGGCAAAGACCGCGTTGAAGGCCTGAAGATCGGCGGTGACGATTACCTGACCAAACCATTCGACCTGGAGGAACTATTGCTTCGAGTTCGCAAACTCATTAAGCGGCACGACAGCTCACATAGCTTGGCAGAGCTGAACGAATACACCTTTGGTCAAGGCAACCACATTCACTTTCTCCATTTCACGATTCGCGATCGCGAGGGACACGAAACGGAAATCAGCAAGAAAGAAATCATGTTGTTGAAGCTACTCATTCAACGAAAAGGAGAAGTGGTGAGTCGTGAGGAAATTTTGGAGAAAATTTGGGGTTACGATGTGTTCCCCAGCACGAGGACCATTGACAACTACATTCTCGCATTCCGCAAATACTTCGAATCTGACTCGCGCAACCCGAAACATTTTCATTCGGTGCGTGGTGTGGGCTATCGCTTCACTGATTAGACAAGCTGCATTGCGCGCTTTATCTCGTCTTGAATAGTTTGCATTGATACAGTTGCCCCCGTCTTTTGCTGTTGGAGGTAGAGCTTCCAAGCAATCGATTCTGACATTTGTCCCAGCGTTTCCATTTTAAAATTCTTCGCCGTTTTATTCAGCAAAAAAATTCCACCGGCGCAAACCGCCATGCCAATACCGCTGAAAAACCAGTCCATGCCAATGCCCAACGGGATAAAAACAAAGAAAAGAAACGTGAGTAGGCCATTCATGATTCCGTTGGGTTTAAGAACATCCAATTCCAAACCGCACATGTTTGACCATTCTTGCACTTTGCGTCTTCGGTCGGCTGACGGAATGAGCTCATTCAATTTGGCATCCATATGAACATCGGACGCCTTCACCCCCATCTTCAACAATCCGTTTTGCAATTGAGAATAGGCCTTTTCAGTCGTCCACTCACCGGTTAATTCCTCAAAATAGCGCTGCACTAATAGGTCCGATAAACTCGAAGCAGAATAGGACTTGTCGGAGTAATCTGCCGCGCCGACAGAACAGTTCAATCGGGCATTTAATTCCGTGATGAGCTTTTCAATTTGATTGGGCGAATACAGGTCGGACATATAAGTTGGATTGGTCGGCAAAAATAAACGGGTACTGCTCATTTTCACCTTCAAACAATGGCCTTCACACGGATATTTAAACATTGATTAACAGCAAGTTAGGAGAATCAACAAGAAAACTAGGCAACCCTCCCCTAACAGTTTCGTCATATGTATGGTTGCGCAGTTTTTCCAGGACTGCGTTGGTTTCAAAATTTTCCTTGCAGGTTTAAAAAAAAGGGATTCGACGTGAATCCCTTTTTTGTTTGGCTGTGTTTAGAAATAGTGAATAGTTACTAGTCACTAATTACAAGTCACAATTCACCAATCACGGCTTCCTCTCCATCATCTGATTCATCCCCATCATTTGCTTCATAACCTTTTCCATACCATCGGGAGAGCCATCGAGAAAAATAATATTGCCTTTGCCGTATTCTGCGAAATTCTTCACGGCTTCGGTCCACATGCTAAACATGATTACGGACGTATCCAGATTGGCCTGTTGCATTTCGCGAGCCGCGTTTTGCATACCACGGGCTACTTCTTCCCGGAACAAAGCAACTCCCTGACCGCGCATTTGAGCCGCTTCACGCTCGGCTTGAGCTGCAATTTTTATAGCGTTACCCTCTGCTTCTGCAGCTTTCGTTTTTGTGATCAGCAACGCCTGGCCTTCATTCTCCGCCGCGGCCTTCAAATTATTGGAGGCCACTACTTGCGCCATCGATTTGATGATAGCTTCATCGAATGTGATATCATTGATTTGAAGATCTTGTAAGTGATAGCCCCAATCTTCCAAGCGATTATCGATTTCGGCCTTTACGTGTTCAACAATTTCATTGCGCAATCCAAGCACTTCTGCTTGTCTTTTCGTTGCCACATAAGCACGAATAGTTCCTTCGATGGTGCGCACTAATGCCTGCATAAGACTGCGTTCGTCAATGAACTTAAATGCCACACGCTTGATGACTTCCTCCTCACCGTTCATAACAGAATAAAGAAGCATCGATTTGAAATACACATTGGCCTGATCGAATGTTACCGCTTGAAACTCCATTTCAACGCTGCGGTTTTGCGTGCTTATCTTTTTAAAGACAACCTCAATGAAAGGAATTGTAAAGTTGAGCCCCGGCGAAAGGACACGTCTGTATTTACCAAATACGGTAACCACCCCCATCATACCCTGCTGAATAACGACAAAAGATTTAAGCAGCAGAACGAGAACGACTGCAGCTGCAATTAAGTTTCCTGTGATCATTTCCATGAATTATTGAATTAGTTTTTTTTTTTTACAAAAGTAGTATGTCATGCAAGCCCCTTACAGAGATATTCTGCTAAAGCAGAAATGGCTCTTCCTCTATGACTGATGGTATTCTTTTCCTCCATATTCATTTCTGCGAAAGTCGTTTCGAAGCCATCCGGAAGGAAAATCGGATCATACCCGAATCCTTCCAATCCCCTTCCCTCCTCGATAATGCTGCCTGTTACTTTTCCTTCAAACAATTGCTCAACACCATTTTCTATAAGGCAAATCACCGTTCTAAAACGAGCTCTTCGATTAGGCTTATCGCGCAAGTTCGCAAGCAAGAGTGACATATTATCATTGGTGTTCCGCTGCGGTCCCGCGTATCTCGCCGACAACACACCGGGAGCTCCTCCGAGCGCCTCAACTTCCAATCCTGTGTCGTCAGCAAAACAATTGACGCCATATTTCTCCCAAACATACCGCGCTTTCATGCGGGCATTTTCTTCGAGGGTATCACCCGTTTCGGGAATCTCCTCCAAGCATCCGATAGACTTCAAACCCTTCAATTTGAAGCTTCCACCCATTTTATATTCAACTTCAGCTACCTTGTTTTCGTTGCCACTGGCGAACACTAGCTCTATCATATTTATTATCTGATTACTTTGATTTTACCACTCTCTGTTCGTTCCAGCTTATCCAAAAACCGAATTTCTTTCGGCACTTCAAAGCGATTGAGTACCTGTTTGATAGAGACTCGCAACTGTTCCAGGTCGATGGTAGCATTGGATTCTAGATACAAAATCACTTTTTGTCCCAACAGTTCATCATGAACTGCCCCAATTGCAAATGGAACATGGATGACGGGCTCCAACTTTCTCTCTATTACTTCCGCAAACAACTTCACTCCTCCACTATTGATCATTCTGTCATACCGGCCCTTGTAAAAAAAGGACGATGTGTCCAAGAGCTCGACGACGTCGTTTGTTTGAATAACATCAATCTCGATATGCGGGGCATGTATTCGCAACCTTCCAACTTCATCGACCGACAAATCAATGCC
Source organism: Flavobacteriales bacterium (assembly GCA_044353065.1). Lineage (GTDB taxonomy): Bacteria > Bacteroidota > Bacteroidia > Flavobacteriales_D > Sanyastnellaceae > JAIBBG01. Next base: position 5,226 of record JBILCQ010000022.1, read on the forward strand.
TTCCAGTGCTTGAAAGGGAGATTGTTCCGATGTGATTTTTCGAACCGCAATATGACTGAGCGTTTCAGCCATTCCATAGGTTTCGTATAGGTTATCACAAAATTCTGACAGTCGTTTTCTCCATGTTTCCGACACAGCGGCACCGCCTAGAATGACGGCTCCGAATCGAGATAAAAGCCTGAGCTTGTCGTCGTTTAAAGATACTACTTGCATCGGTGTAAACGCCGCAAAATCGAAGGGTGTTTCAATATCCGTCAAGGGTGTTGATGACGGTCTTATGACCGTTAACGACCACCCGAATGTCATCGCCCGAACGAGCATCATTTTCCCGGCAATAAAATTACCCGGCAAGCACAACAGAGCCGTAGTTCCTTCTTTGCGATTGAAATAGTTTGCCGTTAACGTTGCGCTATTAACCATGGCCAACTTCTGAACTTTCCAAGCTTTCGGTACCCCGGTAGAACCTGACGTTTGAACCTCCAACTCGATATTATCATTCAACCATTCTCGTATAAAAAGCAGAAACGGCTGCTCCCACTCGGGGGCTTGCTCTATGCGCGAAGAGATGAATGAAGTCCAATCGGCCTCATTTCCTTGAAAACCATTGTATGAAAAGAATGGATGAATCCTCATTTAAGAATGGGTTTGAGATTCCATTTCAAATTAGGATCGAATTTCAAAAATCCCGATTGAACGATCCAAGGTGACTCAATGTTGTTTGTAAACAAGCCACCGGTTCCCAGACCTTGTGGAAGATCAATGTTCTTAGTCAGTATCCATTGGGCAATGGCATTAAGCCCAATATTCGATTCCAAAGCTGAGGTTGCCCACCACCCTATTTTTCGATTTTCCGCCAACTCAATCCATTCGTCACATCCGCTGAAAGCTCCATGGAGCGTGGGCTTTAACACCAGAAAATGAGGGCGAATTTCGTCCAGTAACATCTGCTTTCTTGCACGATTATGCACGCCAATCAATTCCTCGTCGAGAGCAATGGCAATGGGTGTTTTTTCTACAAGCATGGCCATTTCCTGCCACGTACCCGCGCGAATCGGTTGTTCGATGGAGTGTATACGAAAGCGCGAAAGTGAATCGAGCTTTTCCAAGGCCTTATCGATTGCAAAAGCGCCATTGGCATCCAAGCGAATTTCCAGATCGCTCTCCGCGAACTCCCGACGAACTTTCGAAAGCAATTCAAGTTCATCATCGAATCGGAGAGCACCTACTTTGAACTTAATTGTATGAAAGCCCGATTCTATCTTGGCGCGGCATTCTTCGAACATCGAATTTGCATCCGACATCCAGACAAGACCATTGATAGGAATTGGCTTCCTGAGGTCGACATCAAAAGGATTCATCTGTCCGCCGTTGGCAAGATCGCGAAGTGCCGTTTCAAGTGCAAATCGCAGTGAGGAGAAGTTGGCAAGTGCTTCGCCCAATAGTTTCGGCTGATTCAACAAATCGGACCAATGGGCAATTGTGCGTTCTATTTCTGATTGGGTCTCCGGACTCAGGCCCCAAATCGGGGCGCACTCGCCTAACCCGAACTTCTCTTGATCCGCAGAGCCGGCAAGGAGAAAGTAAACATCACGATTTGTCAGCACATCGCGCGAGGTAACCGCAGGCTTTCGGAAAAAGAGTGTATGATGCTGAAATCGGAAACTCATTTCTTCGCAGATCCTGAAATACGCTTAATCAAGTATTCCATTGGACCTTGCTCGGTGACCTTTTTGCGCCACAAAAATGGCAAGTAAAAAGTCAATATTGTAGCCAGCAACACATAGACAATGAGCAGGGCCCTCTTCGAGAAAAACTCAACATTGGTGGCCGAAATGGTTATAAAACCGATCAACGTGTAAAACAAGATTACACTGTACTTCATCGAAGAAATGGTCTGGAAAAACTTCAATAAAGAACTCGTCTGGAGCTTTCTGAATAAGAAAATAAAAGCATTTAGAAAGATAATGGAAAGACCGATCCCATATAAACAAAAAGCCGGAAAAAGCAGTCGGATATTCATGAAAAACAAATCGGACCGTCTGAGTAAAAGTGCATCGGTGTCCAACACTTTTACATAGCGGTTCGTAATGAAAGCAAGAGCTATCAAAGCTAAACCAACAACGCTTGAAGGCGGCAGAATGCCTCTGGGACGTATTTCAGAGCGACCAAAAATTAAACCCGCCGTGAAGAAAACGGACCAGGGCAAGAGTGAATAGTATCCATTAAAAAACAAAAATCCCAGACCATTGTAAATCTCCCCTCCGCCCAAGGCAGGGAGTGAATAGACTGTATGACTGGGAACATCCAGAAATAACAATGCAACTCCAAGCACGATGATAAGTAATGCAATTATTCTCAGAATAATTGTGTTCCATTGAGCGATAAAAGGAACGATTAGAAACATCATTCCTGATGCAATGAAGATATTCATCGGCCAGACAGCGGAAAACAACAAGCCAACCAACAATAAAACTGAACCACGCTTACCCGAATAACTCAATAACTTCCGATTGCTAATACGACGATCCCTCATCGTAAGAGTTACCGTGAAACCATTCAAAAAGAAAAATAACGCAGGAAAGACATCAAAAAAGACATTGAATTTCGTGTGCGTAAGGGAGCTCTGAACCAAATCTCCAATGGTATAGGTGTAGCCAAAAACGACGCATCCTATCAATGCGAAAGCATACGTAACGTCAATACCGATGAGTCGATTGGAACTTGTAGCCATGAATGGAAATCGTTCGCGAATATAGGAACTGCCGTGAATAATTACCGCTTCAAGGTTTGAAGCAATAGCATGCTGATGAGATTTTCCATGACAAACGGGATAGTCAAGAATAATTGATTTTTCAATTATTGTTTGGCAGTGCAGCATTCATCTTTGCATGATGCAATTAGGTCAAGAAAACATCGAAGTCATTGGAGCCCGCGAACACAACTTGAAGAATATCGACATCACGATACCACGAAATCAGTTGGTTGTTATCACAGGGCTCAGCGGAAGCGGAAAATCATCGCTGGCATTCGATACCATTTACGCAGAAGGACAGCGCCGATATATTGAAACCTTCGGGGCCTATGCTCGTCAGTTTATCGGTGAAATGGAACGACCGGATGTCGACAAGATTAACGGCCTATCGCCGGTAATTTCCATAGAACAGAAAACAGTGAGTCGAAATCCTCGATCCACCGTTGGAACCATCACAGAGATATATGACTTCCTAAGATTGCTGTTCGCAAGAGCGGCAGATGCTTATAGTTATGCTACAGGCGAACGCATGGTTCGCTATACCGACGATCAAATCATCCAGCTCATTCGGGAGGAGCATACGAATCAGAAAATTGTCATTCTAGCTCCATTGGTCAAGGGCCGTAAAGGACATTACCGCGAGTTGTTTGAGTCCATTATGAAACAGGGCTATTTACGCGCGCGAATAGACGGAGAAATCGTAGAACTATCGAAAGGATACAAGGTAGATCGCTACAAGATTCACGACATTGAAATAGTAATTGATCGGCTGGCCATTGGTCCATTTGACAGAAGTTCTAAAGAAGGACTTTCTTCGGCTGAGTTAACGAGATTGCGACAAACGGTGAACACCGCTTTGAAACTGGGCAAGGGTTCTCTCATGGTCATAACTCATGCGGATGATTCATCGTCAAAATCAAAAAAGAAAAGCACTTCACAACCCATCAAACACTTCAGCAGACATTTAATGTGTCCGACTTCGGGTGTTTCATACGCGGAGCCCGAGCCCAATCTCTTCTCTTTCAACTCTCCCTATGGTGCTTGCCCCCATTGCAGCGGTATCGGTGAAGTGGCCGAAATCGATATGGCGAAGATTATTCCCGATTCCTCGCGCTCCATTAAAAAAGGAGGTATTGCGCCGTTGGGGGAAGGGAAAAACAATTGGTGGTTTCAGCAAGTGGAAGCTGTTGTGAGACACTTCGGTTATGACCTGAACACCCCTATTTCTGAAATCGACGAAGAGGTTATCAATGTGCTGCTCTATGGATCAGAGGAACTATTTGATGTGACCACGGGGGGCAATGTGACCTATCAGGTGAAGTACGAAGGCATTATCGCGCAAATTGAGAAACAAATCGATGAGGACAGCTCACCTGCCTTGCGCCGTTGGGCAGAGAGTTTCATGAATAAAATGCCATGCCCCGAATGCAAGGGGGCACGCTTGAAAAAAGAAGCTCTGTTTTTTAAAATTGGTGAGAAGAACATAGCAGAGCTATCATCGATGGGGCTTCATGAACTCATTGATTGGTTTAATGGAGTTGAAGACAAATTATCAGAGCGCCAATTGGCCATTGCGCAGGAACCTTTGAAGGAGATTCGAAACAGATTGCGATTCCTCGTCGATGTAGGGCTGGATTATCTCACTTTGCACCGAAGCGCGCGCACATTAAGTGGTGGCGAAGCCCAGCGTATACGACTGGCAACTCAAATCGGCTCTCAACTCGTGGGTGTTTTATATATACTCGATGAACCCAGTATCGGCTTGCATCAGCGCGATAATCACAAGTTGATTTCGTCCTTGCAGGCTCTGCGCGACGGGGGCAATAGTGTCATTGTAGTTGAGCACGATCGGGACATGATGTTGCAAAGCGACTTTCTGATTGATATCGGACCCGGTGCAGGAATTCATGGAGGGCGGATAATGACGGAAGGCCACCCGAACGACATTAAGTCGCAAAGCAGCATTACGGCCCAATACCTCAGAGGTGAATTACGAATTGATGTTCCGAAAGAGAGGCGCAAAGGCAACAAGAAAAAGCTCATTCTTCGCGGTGCAACAGGCCACAACTTGAAGAATGTGACCCTCGAGATTCCGCTTGGAATGTTTGTGGGTATCACCGGCGTAAGCGGAAGTGGAAAGTCATCGCTCATAGAGCACACGCTCTACCCTATTCTAAACAATCACTTTTACAACGGAGTCAAGAAACCGCTGCCATTTAAATCCATTGAAGGGTTGGAGCATCTCGACAAAGTAATTGAAATCGACCAAAGTCCGATTGGACGAACGCCGCGAAGCAACCCGTCAACATACACGGGTATTTTCTCCGACATACGGAATTTGTACGCCTCACTTCCGGAAGCTAAAATCAGAGGATATCAACCGGGTCGTTTTTCATTTAACGTGAGTGGCGGACGATGCGAAGTTTGCAAGGGAGCTGGCGTGAAAACAATCGAGATGAATTTTCTTCCGGACGTGTTGGTTGGCTGTGAAATATGCTCAGGCAAACGCTACAACAGGGAAACACTGGAGATCCGCTACAAGGGCAAGAGCATTTCAGACGTCCTGGATATGACCGTTGATCAAGCCGTTGATTTTTTTGACGCACATCCGCGTATTAAGCATGTCGTGAAGACGTTACAAGACGTCGGATTAGGCTACATCACGCTAGGTCAGCACTCAACTACACTGAGCGGTGGCGAGGCACAGCGAGTAAAGCTTTCGACCGAATTGGGTAAGCGAGACACCGGAAACACACTGTACATACTGGATGAACCAACTACAGGACTGCACTTTCAGGATGTTCAAATGCTCATCAACGTATTGAATCGCTTAGTCGACCGAGGAAATACCGTTTTAGTGATCGAGCACAATATGGATGTCATCAAGGTAGCCGATTACCTGGTCGATGTAGGCCCGGAAGGTGGGCATGCCGGCGGAGAAATAATCGCATCAGGCACCCCGGAGGCCGTATGCAAGGTAAAACGAAGTTGGACCGGTAAGTTTTTGAAGGAAGAGCTGAAAGGATAGAATTCCTGTCTCACTTTTTGAATTCCTTCCGGATTAACAATTACCGAGCATTCTGATTTTGTTGCGTGGTACGATGTATTCGCCATCCTCCGGGCGACGAATCATGGCATAGAACTCTTTGCACATGTAATTGATTTGTCGATGAAAGGGACGCTTTTCCAAGTAACTCTCCCAGGCCTCGAGTGCAAGCTTTTTAGTTACCTCCCAAGCGTAATTGTTGAATCCATCAGGACGTGAAAAACTTTCAACATACTTTCGGGCTTCCGGCATTGTGTTCATGTTCATACTTGTTGCTGTTTTTGTTATTGACAGTACAAAGAATGAAGGCCAGATTGTAATGGATTTACAACGCATAATTCTTTTTTACAAGGGTTCGCGGAGCTCCAGAAGATTGCTCCAAAAGCAAGATCGTATTATGCAATACCAAAAAACCAGAAAGAAAAAGACCACTTTACCAAAATTGGTCGCAACAAAAATAGGATTCATCTAAAACTCGCTTATATTTGTTTCGCATTAAGAGTTGATTTCGGCCATCCAAACACCTGCGAAAAACTTTGACAACCATTCTAGAGGGACATAAATTAGACGCACTGAAGTCGATTTACCATGACTTGGTTTCGCGCGTTGTGTCATCCGGAGAAAATGCAACTCTCTTATTTTCTCATTTTGGCGATTTTGATTCTGCCAAAGTAGAAAACACCCTTAAGCTGATTGAAAGCGGCATCATAGAAAATGGCGACAAACGAGCAACGATGAAACGCGTATGCGGAATGCTCATCGAGTTGTTGCAAAACATTTCCAATCATGGAGCACGAGACGGCAAAGGTCACATGCATGCGTATCTTATTGTTGCGAAGATTGAAAATGAATATCAGCTTTTCACAGGAAATCTAGTTTTATCGGAAGCGGTAACGCCCATGCGTGAACGAATCACGCAGCTATTGGAACTGGATATTACCGCCTTGCGAAAGCTCTATATCGATATACTTTGCAATGACGAATTCAGCAGCCGAGGCGGCGCAGGTCTTGGCCTGGTAACTATTTTAAAGCGCGCAGAGAACAACGTTCACTTTGATCTTGATTCGATTGATCGGCATTTCGGGTTCTTCCGCTTAGAAGTAACGGTGCCTGTTGCAGAAGGAGATCCCAAATAATACGCCTTTTTATAATCCGTTTGTTCGTGAATCTCGAGCTCGTTCAAATCAACAAGACAAGTTCAATTTTATAGAAGCTAGGTGCATGCTATCCGATTAAATCGGCATTACAAGCTGCTTTTGCCTTCCCATTCTCTTCCTACATTTGTACGTGTTCATTCCGAAGCGTAATACACCACGGTGGCTCATTTTGTTACTGGATATTACAATCTGTGTAGTTGCCTACGCAGTTGCGTATCTAGTTCGTTTTGAATTCGCCCCTCCTGCCATTGAAATCGAATTGGCAAAATCCTTCTTACCTCTTTTTATGCTTGTGCGTGTTTCAAGCTTTTTCTTAGGAAAAACGTACACCGGCATAATTCGATTCACCAGTTCGCAAGACACATTTCGCATTTTTAAAGTTGTTACACTTGGATCGGTTGTGATAACCATTCTCAATCTTACGAAATTCTTCTTCGACGATAAAAGCTTCTTCATTCCATTATCCATTATAGTGCTCGAATACTTGATCACGCTTTTTAGTATGATTGTATTACGCATGGGTGTGAAGTTACTTTACCTGGAGCTAAAAAACCCGGAGAAAGTAAATAAGCGAGTAGTCATTTACGGAGCCGGAGAAAGCGGTCTAATAACAAAGCAAGCCATTGATCGCGATCCCAGATCAAAAATAGAAGTGATTGCCTTCATCGATGATGATCAGCGCAAACACGGGAAAACGCTGGATGGCAAATCGATTTATTCCAAAGCCAAACTAAGCGAATTTATCTCCTTGAAAAATGTTGACGAGGTCATAATTGCCATACCCAATTTGGAAATCCAAAAGAACTCAGAATTTATCTCGGAGGTGCTGAAATACGGTGTTCATATTTCCAATATCCCTCCCATTAATCAATGGACCGGTGGACAACTTACGGCAAAGCAAATTCGTGAGATTCGCATCGAAGAGCTGTTGGGGAGAGAAACAATTGTACTCGAAAGTGAAGCCGTATTAAATCAAGTAAACGATAAAATCATACTCATAACGGGTGCTGCAGGGAGTATCGGAAGTGAATTGGTTCGTCAGTTATTACGTTGCACGCCTAAAAAAGTCATTATTCTAGATCAGGCCGAAACGCCCGTATTCCTTTTGGAAAACGAATTGCTCGCATTGGGTTATGAAGGAAAATTTGAAGTAGTACTGGGGGATGTTTGCAACACTGACAGGATGCGTCGCATGATGCTGCATTTTCGTCCGAACATCGTTTACCATGCAGCGGCTTATAAGCATGTGCCGCTCATGGAAGAGAACCCAAGTGTAGCGATACTTACCAACGTGCATGGCACTCGTGTAATGGCAGATTTGGCAGATGAACTTGGTGTTGAAACTTTTGTTCTCATATCTACAGACAAAGCCGTGAATCCTACGAATGTTATGGGAGCCAGCAAGCGAGCAGCTGAAATCTATGTTCAGTCGAAGGATAAAGTCAGTAACACTGCATATGTCACAACACGTTTTGGCAATGTGTTGGGATCTAACGGCTCTGTTATACCGACATTCAAGCAACAAATTGAAAAGGGAGGTCCAATCACCGTAACACACCCGGAGGTGACTCGCTATTTCATGACGATTCCGGAAGCATCACGATTAGTTCTTGAAGCCGGAGCTATGAGCAGCGGAGGTGAAATCTTTGCTTTCGATATGGGAGAGAGTATTAAAATTTCGGATCTCGCCAAAAACATGATTCGACTATCGGGCCTTGAAGTTGGGCGCGACATCGAGATTGTTTACACAGGTTTGAGACCCGGAGAAAAATTATTTGAAGAGGTGTTGAATGACTCCGAAGTTTCAGTTCCGACGCACCACCCGAAGATACTTCGAGCCAAAGTGCGTGAATATGAATTCGAAAAAATCAACACCAGCATCCATGAATTGATTTCACTGTTCGACACTCAGAACAATATAGAAATGGTGCGCTTGCTGAAGCAACTAGTTCCTGAATACATAAGTAGCAATAGCAACTTCGCGAGCCTCGATCTAAAAAAATAGAATTTTGTTTTATTTGAACTGACTAATTTTGCTCCCATCAATGGAAAACACGGATTATTACGCACACCCATCAGCAATCATAGATGAAGGATGTAAGGTAGGGAAAGACACTAAAATTTGGCACTTCACGCATATCATGTCCAATTGCACAATCGGAGAACGCTGCAACATCGGACAAAACGTTGTTGTGTCGCCGGGTGTGGTGCTGGGCAAAAATGTCAAAATCCAAAACAACGTTTCGGTGTATACCGGAGTAACGTGTGATGATGATGTCTTTTTGGGGCCTTCCATGGTTTTCACCAATGTGATTAATCCGAGAAGTGCTGTAAATCGAAAAAGTGAATATGCCAAGACTCATGTAGGAAAAGGTGCTACGATAGGAGCTAATGCGACCATCGTATGTGGCCATGATATTGGCCCCTATGCATTCATTGGAGCGGGAGCAGTCGTAACAAAGAATATTCCTGCCTATAGCCTATGGGTAGGAAATCCTGCGCGCCAACGCGGTTGGATGAGCGAATACGGACACCAACTTTCCTTTAATGAAGATGGCAGTGCGGTTTGCCCTGAGTCAGGTGAGCGTTATGAATTGAAAGACGGGAATGTATTTAAAGTAGTGTAATTCGAAATAATGAGAAATTGAAAATTTCGAAATTTTAGTCTCGTGTGGTTTGTATAATCAGCACGTTTTTTTTGAGTAAGAGATAAA
>JBILCQ010000198.1:0-4449 GCA_044353065.1 Flavobacteriales bacterium
CTCGCCACTCGCCACTCGCCACTCGCCACTCGCCACTCGCCACTCGCCACTCGCCACTCGCCACTCGCCACTCGCCACTCGCCACTCGCCACTTCTCACGCCCATCCCTCGCCCTTCTGCAACTTCACATCATTCACAAACTGCTTAATCTTCTGCTCGTCTTGCTTTTTACAAACCAGCAGAATATCATCGGTGTCGACCACAATGTATCCATTCAAGCCATGCAACACGGCGAGTTTACCTTCGGGAACATTCACCACGTTGTCGGCGCAGTTGTAGAGGACAACGTTCTTGCCCACAACCCCATTCTCATGAGCGTCTTGCGCTAAGTGTGTATGCAAAGACCCCCACGTGCCGAGATCGCTCCAACCAAAATCGCTGAGCACCACATTCACGTTGCGGGCTTTTTCCATGATTCCGTAATCAATTGAAATGTTTTCGCAAGCTGGATAAATACGATCAATAAAGGCCTTTTCCTGCGGCGTACCATACAACCCTTGCCCTTCTGCAAAGGCGCGATACATTTCAGGTAAGTGAATTTCGAAGGCATTCATGATGGCTTGCATCGACCAAATGAAAATGCCGGAATTCCAATAGAAGTCGCCGCTCTCAAGAAAGTCTTTGGCAAGTTCTAAACTTGGTTTTTCAGTGAATGTCTTCACACGCTTCACAGAGTCATGGAACGCACCCTTCTCGTCGGCCCACTGAATGTAGCCATAGCCGGTGTCGGGGCGAGTGGGCTTAATTCCGAGCGTCACGAGATTTCCGCTTTCATGCGCCTGATGGATGCTGGTGCGAATTGTCTCCAGGAACTCTTCGTTTTTTAGAATCAGATGATCGCTTGGTGCAACGATGATATTGGCATCGGGCTCGCGTTCGGCAATCCAAAAAGCGGAGTATGCCACACACGGAGCAGTGTTGCGCATATTGGGTTCGCAGAGCACTTGCTCCGGCTTCAAATCGGGCAGTTGTTCAAGCACCAAATGCTTGTAGCGCTCGTTGGTAACCACCAGTATATTTTCCTTCGGACAAATCGGCAAGAAGCGATCGTACGTCATTTGAATCAGCGTGCGACCTACACCGAGAATATCGTGAAATTGCTTAGGGAAAGCAGTGCGGCTCATTGGCCAGAAGCGGCTTCCAATGCCGCCCGCCATGATGACGCAGTAGTTCTTGTTGTTCATGGTTTTTGTTGAGGCCTTGATGGTTGGAAATCAAGGGGGCGCAAATATAGGATTATAGGATATAGGATTGTAGGATAATAGGGAGACGACCCCTATAATCCTACAATCCTATATCCTGTTATCCTAGGCCTTCAACTTCCCCAACGCCGCTCGCAGACTCTCAATCGAGGCATGCACATCGGCCACCGTTGCAGTGCCTATCGACAAACGATACCACACGCTTTCTTTCGATGCGCCAAATGCACTGAAAGGCACCACGGCGAGTTTCGCTTCGTTGAGCAGGTATTGCGTAATCTGCGGTGTAGATTCGATAAGGGTGCCATCAGGCGTTGTTTTTCCCTTCAAGTCAAACTTTACGGTGAGGTAAATCGCAGCCATCGGCGCAATGGCATCTACCGGAAATCCTTCCGACTTGAGTTGCTGAATGCCTTGATAGAACCCATCGAGACGCTGCACCACTTCCGACTTGAACGAAGCCAGAAAGGCATCGACGGCTGCTGTATTGTCCAGGTATTTCGCACTCGCCACTTGCTCGGCCTTGGGAGCCCATGCACCGACGTGACCAAGAATGCTCTTCATTTTATCGATGACCTTGCGTGGTCCGAAAGCCCAGCCCACACGCACTCCGGTAGCGGCGAGACTCTTCGAAATTCCATCTACGAAAATGGTAAACGGACGTAACTCCGGACGCAAACTCACGGGATCATAATGCTTCGCATCGCCGTGGCAGAGCACAGCGTATATCTGATCATACATGAGATACAGCGGCTTCTCATCGGGTGAACGGCGCTTGTTTTCTTCGACCACCAAATCACAGATTTCCTCGAGCTGTTGTTTCGAGAAAACCGTTCCGGTTGGGTTGAGCGGTGAGCACAACGCCAAGAGTGTAGCATCGGCCAAGCATGGCTTCAACTCTTCGGCTGTCGGCAAGAAGTTATTCTCGGCCTGAGCTTCTACGAACACTTGCTTGGCGTGAGAAAGGTGCGTGTAGTGATTATTATTCCAGCTAGGCACCGGAAACACCACCTTGTCGCCCGGATCAACTACTGCTTGAAAAATGGCGTAGATAATGGGACGCGCTCCACCTGCGATGAGTATTTCATCGGAAGCATATTCAAGCGACTGTGTTTGCTGGATGAAACGTGCAACGACCTTGCGCAAATCGGCCATACCATCGGCAGGTGGATAATTCGTTTCATCGTTCATGTAAGCATCCACAATGGCCTGCTTCAGCTCGGTTGGTATTGGAAAAATCTTCGGATCGAAATCACCAATCGTGAAGTTGTAGATCTTCTCCCCTTTCGCCATCAGCTCGCGGATTTCGCCTGCCAGTTTGATGATTTCTGAGCCGATAAGATTCTCGGCCATGTGCGACACCCTGTAATTGGCGGGTGATGCTGTGTTGCTCATAAACGCGTGAATAGAATTTGTAGCGCGAATGTATCAAAGTGGCACGTGGCACACATGTGAAGTTATGAGGATTGTTTTCACAGGGGGTGAAGGAGTGAAATGGTGAAACAGGAGGAAGTCCGGATTGAAAACCTGCATTACCGTCGCGCATCGCACATCGCTCCTAAAACGTCACTCCATGGGGAACAGGAAGTCGTTGTGCGGGAATCGCGTAATGTGAATCTGTCGGACACGCTCATACAGAGTGTCGCGAAGCTGATCCACATTGAGCTTCTGGGCTGCAGAAATAAACACGACATCTGAGTTTTGGAGACGCGCCATCCACGTGCGTTGCAATTCTTCGAGGGTGATGTTCTCGCGCGTGGGTGGTGTAAGGTCGTCTTCTGCTTTAGGGACATGCTTGTACGCGTCAATTTTGTTGAAGATAACCATCGTTGGTTTGTCACCAACGCCAATCTCTTTCAGCGTTTCATTAACCACATTGAAATGATCTTCAAACTGCGGGTGTGAGATATCGACCACATGCACTAGTAAATCAGACTCGCGAGTTTCATCGAGCGTACTCTTAAACGACTCAATTAATTGGTGCGGCAACTTTCGAATGAACCCTACGGTGTCAGTCAACAAGAAAGGCAGGTTGTGCACGACGACTTTGCGCACGGTTGTATCAAGTGTTGCGAAAAGTTTATTCTCAGCAAACACATCACTTTTCGAAAGCATGTTCATGATGGTGCTCTTACCAACGTTGGTATAGCCCACCAATGCCACACGCACCAATGCACCGCGATTGCCTCGCTGAGTGGCCATCTGCTTGTCTATCTCCTTCAACTGTTCCTTCAAAAATGCAATACGGTCGCGTACAATCCTTCGGTCGGTTTCGATTTCCTGTTCACCGGGACCGCGCATACCGATACCGCCGCGTTGCTTTTCCAAGTGCGTCCACATGCGTGTAAGTCGCGGCAGCAAGTATTCATACTGCGCAAGCTCCACCTGCTTCTTTGCGTGCGCCGTGCGTGCACGGCTGGCGAAAATGTCGAGAATGAGGTTGTTGCGATCGAGAATTTTCACGTTCATTTCTTTGAACGTTCCTTCCAAATTCCGCAACTGTGACGGCGCCAATTCGTCGTCGAAAATGATCATGGCCGGTTTGTGCTCGGCTACATATTCTTTCAACTCTTGCAGTTTACCACTTCCTATGAATGTGCGCGTATCGGGCCTGTCGAGATTTTGCGTAAAGCGTCGTAAGCAGCGCGCATTGGCTGTTTCAGCAAGAAATGCAAGTTCATCAAGGTACTCGGTAAGTTGCTCGCGTGATTGATCACGCGTTACGATTCCCACCAGCACGCATGTTTCTTGCTCTTTGGCGGTTGAAATAGTTTTATTCTTTTTCTCTATCAAAATTCCAAAAGGGGTAAGCGCTTCATCAACGCAGGGTCATCACAAAATCGGCAAGAGCATCGATTTGTTCTTCACTCAACACATCCTTGTGCGGTGGCATAGAACCCTTGCCTTCCGCAATGCGCAACACTACTTCATTTTTCAGAAGTGCACTCTGAGTTAAGTCCTTTGCTCCTGCAAATTGCTGAGCACCATCATAGCCATGGCACAAAGCACACTTCACGTCGTAGAGTTTCTTTACCAGCGTTGCATCGATTGGACCGTCTGCAACTGAGCGCACGGGATATTGATCGCGTGTTTTCTTTTCGCCGCATGAAATAGCAAATACAACGGAAACGCAGGCAATCAGAACCAACCGCGTCCTTCGCCAACCATTCTGAAAGGCCATGGAATACTGATTAAAATGAGAATAAGTGCAATGGTGTAGTACGTGAAAATGAGTTTGTGTTTCGCCCAG
>JBILCQ010000199.1:0-4432 GCA_044353065.1 Flavobacteriales bacterium
CAAAATGGAGATTGGCGATATTCTCCTACACATGGCATTCTATTCCAAAATCGCCAGTGAGCAAGGTGCGTTCGATATTGCGGATTCCCTCAACGGGATTTGCGAGAAGCTCATCAGCCGTCATCCGCACATCTACGGCGATGTGGTGGTTGCCAATGAAGAAGAGGTGAAGTCGAATTGGGAAAAACTCAAGTTGAAAGAAGGGAAGAAGAGTGTTTTGGAAGGTGTGCCTCAAGGTTTGCCGGCATTGGTAAAGGCATCGCGTATTCAGGATAAGGCGCGTGGAGTAGGTTTCGATTGGGAACATGCGCACCAGGTTTGGGATAAAGTTCAGGAAGAGTTGGAAGAGTTTAAGGTGGAGGCCGATGCCAACAGCGATAAGATGGAGGAGGAGTTTGGCGATGTGTTGTTTTCTCTGATTAACTACGCTCGTTTCAAAGGAATCAACCCGGAAGATGCGCTGGAGAAAACCAATCGCAAGTTCATCAAGCGTTTTCAATACCTGGAAGTAGAAAGCGCCAAAGACGGTAAAAAGTTGGGGGAAATGTCGCTAGACGAAATGGATGTGTATTGGAATCGCGCGAAGAAAATGGATTAGGTATATTCTCTTATTTAAGCGAGTTTATTCTTCTGTTTTTTAACCGCAAAGGCGCAAAAAAAAGCGCAAATATTATCTTCGTTCTCGGCGCCTGTGCGGTTTTTATAGAATGGGAAACAGTAGCAGAATTAGAATGAGTTGTAGGCGCCCCCTGCAATCCTATAATCCTATACCCCTACAATCCTGTAATCCTATACCCCTACAATCCTAGTATTTTATCCGCCAACACACTACTCAACTTCTCATACGACTCATGCGTCCAGCCGGCGATGTGAGGCGAGAGCACCACGTTATGCATGGCGATGAGGTCGCGCATGACTGTGAGCGAAGGGTCTTTTTCCAGCCCTTCGAGCGATGATTTTTCATACTCCAATACATCGAGACAAGCACCAAGCACTTTTCCGTTTTTCAACGCTTCTAGCAAATCGGAAGTTTTGGTGTTCTTTCCTCGGGCCGTATTGATGAAATAAATTGGCTTTACAAACGAGTTGAAAAAGTGAGTGTTTGCGAAATAGGTGGTTTCTTCGGTAAGCGGCAAGTGCAAACTCACTATGTCGGCTTCCCGTTGGAGCGCTTCTAAACTCACCGGTGTTGCATAAGTATCATTAAACGAACTCTTATATTTATCGTAGGCCAACACCTTCGCTCCGAATCCGCTGATTTTTTTTGCAAAGGCACTTCCCATAACACCATATCCAATAATACCGACGGTTTTTCCGGCTATCTCATGTCCGCGATTTTCTTCGCGCAACCAGCGACCTGCTCGGACATCTGCGTCAGCGCTTCGAAGATTGTTCATCAGCATGAGCAGCATGCCTAGTGCATGTTCTCCTACTGCATCGCGGTTGCCTTCCGGTGAATTGTAAACGGCTATTCCTCTGGATTGGGCATATTCCACATCGATGTTTTCGAGGCCACTTCCGCTGCGCGCAATAAAACGCAGCTCTGAGGCAGCATCGATGAATGCTCTGTCGATGGTGATTCTAGAACGCACCACGATGCCTTTGAATTCGGAAGCCATGGCCATCAATTCTTCGCGCTGTTTGCCGTAATGACGTTCGCACACATAGCCAGCGGCTTCTAGGCGTTGGTGAAGAATTTCATGAACGCTCTCGATAAATAGCACTTTGTTCATCGCGAGCAAAAGTAATTAATTCGAAAGGGGTTTGAGGTAGGATTGCAGTAGCTCCGCGGTAAGCAGTGGTTGAAGCACCATATCGTGGTTTTTCTTCTCAGCATGAAACGCTGCCAGGTATTCTTGTTCGGTTTGGCCCGGCGTAGGAACGAGCAAGGCTCTGCACTTCAGCGCATCCAAATCCATGATTGTGCTATACCCCGATCGGCAAATGATGAGCTGCGCCGATCGCATGACCGATGCCAGCTCTTTGTCATTTAAATGACTTTTAATGCTGAGCTGTTTCATGTGCTCAGTTTGCTGCAATTCCGGTTTCCCTATTATCAGGAGTGTAGGTCGGTCGAGCGTTGACAATATTTCTTTTAGTTGTTCTTCAAACAAACTGCGTGCAGGTTCCGGCCCTGAAACAAGTGCGACAACCTGAAACGATGATTGGGTCCGGTTATACATTTGATTTGAAAATCGCGATAGAGGCCCGATGTAACGAACATGCTTGTCGTGATTTCCACCATGCGAAAGTGCGCCACTAAGCGAACGATCATCTTCAAAGTCGGGAACTATGATGGATGTGAACCGTTTTAAAATTCGCTTAAGCATAAACCCCGAAAACAATCTTGACCAGCGAGGTCCTTGAATGTAAAGCTGATGCGTGATGATGGTGCATGGAATTTCGCGGTGATGAAGCCCATAGCGGTTATCGCTGTAGACTTCGTCGATGGCATGCTCGATAACAATTCGATTCAGCCAGCGATGTTCGGCCTGCACAACTGCCAACAAACGAAACGCGTGCTTTGTAAAATGAGCAACCATGTTTCCATCGGTAGGATACGTGACCGCATAATCGGGAATGTTGGTGAGCAGTGTAAGCGTCGGGTATCGAGCTTTTAACCATGCGGCGCTGCGACCGTTCGAGGCAATAATCACTTCATGTCCTTTCTGCAGCAGATCATCGATGAGCACAGAACATCGTGTGGCATGCCCCAATCCCCAGTCGAGTGGGGCCACGAGAATTTTGCGCTTGCCTTTGTTGTTCATGACGACTCTTACGTGGCTCGAAAGTACATGTATCTTTCCGCCCAAATTGCTCGGGTTTGGAAGAATTCTCTCAAGAAATCGATGAAAAGTACATGCGCATGGCGATGCGTGAAGCGATGCATGCCTACGATGCCGATGAGGTTCCGATTGGTTGTGTCATTGTGTGCAAGGGACAAGTCATTGCGCGTGGTTACAACTACACTGAGCACCTACACGATTTTACGGCACACGCCGAAATGCAGGCCTATACATCAGCATCCGAATTTCTGAATGGGAAATCATTACACGATTGCACGCTATATGTGACGCTGGAGCCATGCGTGATGTGTGCCGGAGCGGCATATAACACGCGCATTGGGCGTATCGTCTTTGGCGCGTACGATGAAAAACGGGGATTCAGCAAATTCGGTACTCACTGCGATAATGGCCAATCGATTGTTCACCCGAAGTGCGAAGTGGTAGGCGGAGTGCTTGCCGACGAATGCGCCCAATTGCTCACCACATTTTTTCGAGAAAAACGCAGCAACTGAACATTTGCCTTGTCATTTCAGGATGAATGAAGTACATTCGCGCCGCTTCGGCCGAAAGGTCGATGATTCAAAAAAGTACCGTCGTTCAATGAACCCTCGATTATGCAATTCTCACTATCCAAAGAGCTTCTGTCTGAGCTCCGCGAGTGGATTGCGGACGGTAAAGACACAGCGATAGCCCAAGCTACGATTGATGCGCATCCGGCCGATATCGCCGAGTTGCTCAATGAACTCAAGCGCGATGAAGCCGTTTACGTGTATCGTTTGCTCGATGAGGAAAAGGCGGCTGACGTCATGCTGGAGCTCGACGACGACGTTCGAGAGAAACTACTCTCTAGTCTCACCAGCCGCGAAATTGCAGAGGAGCTTATTGAGAATATCGATTCTGATGATGCGGCCGACGTAATCGCTGAGCTGCCTGAGCAAAAGCAGGAAGAGGTAATTGCGCTGCTCGAAGATGAAGAGCAGGCCAGCGACATCATCGACCTGATGACCTATTCAGAAGGTACAGCAGGTGCTATTATGGGAACGGAGCTTATCCGTGTGAATCAGAATTGGACGGTTACACAGGCCATTCGCGAAATGCGAAAACAGGCTGAAGATTTAGATAATATCTACACGATTTATGTAGTCGACGACTCGGAAGTGTTGCTCGGTACGTTGAGTGTGAAGTATATGTTGTTCAACCTTTCTAGCTTGCGAACAACCATTAAGGATTTGTATAAACAAACGAAGGTGCGCTCTGTGAATGTAAATGCACCCGTTGAGGAAGTGGCCAAGGTCATGGAGAAGTACGACTTGGTTGTGTTGCCTGTGGTGAATGAGCATGGAGCATTGCTCGGGCGTATTACGATTGACGATGTCGTGGATATTATCAAGGAAGAAGCCGACAAGGACTATCAGATGGCCAGCGGTATCTCGGAAGACGTAGAGTATAGCGACAGTGTGCGCACCTTGACCCGTGCCCGTTTGCCATGGCTTCTGATTGGCATGGCAGGAGGAATGATCAGCGCCAATATCATCGGTGTATTCGATATCAGTGAAAACCCGGGGATGGCCATCTTCATGCCTTTGATCGCAGCTATGGGAGGAAACGTTGGAGTACAGTCGGCGGCACTCGTGGTGAAGGCACTG
>JBILCQ010000023.1:0-14803 GCA_044353065.1 Flavobacteriales bacterium
TCCATCGTTGGATAGTTGAGAACACAATGCATCAAACACAATTTGTTGCCGTGCTTCTCAATGGTTTCAACAGCCTGCATCACTTCCCATTTGAAGGCAGCGCCTGTAGAAAGAATGATAGGTTTACCGAATGAACATTGATACTCGATGAAAGGCAGATTAGTCAAATCGCTGCTGCTGATTTTGAAAACCGGCATGAGGTCATTCAAAAACGTAGCGCTCTCCACATCGAAGGGCGTGCTCATGAATTCAATGCCTGCGGTTTCGCAATGACGCGCAAGCTCCTCGTATTCCTTCTTCCAAAACTTATCATATTTCTTGAAAAGCTCAAACTGCGAGCGGGTTGGCTCTTTAGTTATATCCCAGTAGTAAGGCGAATCCTTGCTTGCGATTGTCTCCGCCTTGTAAGTTTGAAACTTAATGGCATGAGCGCCGCCTTCTGCCGCCTCATCGATGAGACGCTTGGCAAGTTCCATGGAACCTTCGTGATTCACTCCCGCCTCGGCAATCACGTATGGATTGTGAAGCACGCGCGGATTGTAGTTATTGAGAAAAGATACTAGTTTCATAGGGCTAAGGTAATGCGTTTCTTGAGTTACAAATCAAGAGATGCGCCTCCGTTTATCGAAGCAGAAACTTAGTGTTCCCGTGTGTTTTGGACGCGCTGCAGCACGTCCGCACTGAGAGGGGAAAAATTGTCTTCAACTGGTCGCCACTAGTTATCGCCATCCATACACGCACACGGTGGCGACATAATAACCTTGCACTTGGGAAGACCTTCCTTTAAGCGCTGTTGCGTTTCTCTGCTGATTGCATTATTGAGCAAGTCGAAAACCTTTAAGCGCTGCATATTGGTTAGACTTTCCGGATACGTAGTTATGGGGTTATCCCAAAGCGAGAGTGTTTCAAGCTGCGAAAGTCGATCTATTTCGCTCGGAATAACTTCAATGATATTATCGGCTAGGTCCAATACTTTTAGATTTTTCAATTGCAAAAGAGAGGGCGGAAGATTGGTAATTTCATTGTGTTGGCATAGAAGCCGCTGGAGATTGGGTAGTGAATCAAACAGATCGGGCAATTCCGTGATTCTACATTTATTCAACTTCAATTCCTGCAAGTTCGTCAATTGAAAAATCTCTTCCGGAAAATCAAATAGCTTCTGTTTTGATAAATCAAGTCGCAATGCGTTTTCCCTATTTTCAATGGCTTTATTCAAATCAAAAAAGACAAGCGCTGTGTCAAGGTCATTCAACGGTATTACTTGCGCAAATGCTTCGGCACCCCGCAGGTAGTTTAGAAATAGAAATGTTACTATTACTATTGGCCTAACCATTCTTTTGCTATTCTGCAATCATTGGCAATTGCGGTTTTAAGGGCATCAATCGATTTAAAACTTTTCTCATCGCGAAGTCGATGTAAAAATTCAACCTTCGTGAGTTGGTCATAAAGCTCGCCATTAAAATCGAATAGATGACTTTCGATATGACGTGCGCCCGAGTTGTCAACGGTAGGACGAACACCGATATTGGTTACGGCATGATAAATTCCATTCGGTGTTGTTACGCGCGAAACATAAACTCCGTTGGCAGGAATCAGTTTGTGTTCGAACGACACCTGTAGGTTAGCTGTAGGAAAGCCAATTGTTCGTCCCAGTTGCCTGTTTTTACGAACGACTCCTGCAACGCTGTAGTGTCGACCCAAATAAGCAGTTGCTTCAGAAACACGTCCGCTCTCCAAAGCCGAACGAATTTTTGTTGAGCTAATCTCGATGCTGTCGATTTCAAACGCCGGTACTTCCTGCAGGCAGAATCCAAAAATGTCAGCAAGCTCTAGCAATGTGTTGAAGTCGCCTTCGCGATTGCGCCCAAACCGATGATCATGGCCAACTACTACCGTGTGTGCGTTGATGCCTTTCACTAAAAAATCGCGCACGTACTCGAAAGCCGAAAGCCGTGATAGTTCAGCAGAAAACGGATAGACAACCAGATGATCGAGGCCCGCATCTTCCAGCTCTGCTACTTTCTCTTCAGGCGATGATAATAATGCTACGCGATGGTCGTCGGGGTAAAGCACCATTCGAGGATGAGGATAAAATGACAACAACACCGTTTCACCCTTCACCTGCGCTGCGATTTCGCTTATTCGTTTCAGCAACTTTCTATGCCCCGTGTGCACGCCGTCGAACGTGCCAATGGTTACCACTGCGTTGCGGAAAACAGGAAGAGAAGAAAATTCATAGTGTACTTGCACAAACACAAAGTTAGCTGAAGCGGTTCTGCTGAAAAACAAAAAGACCCTCCGAGGAGAGTCTTTTTATTATTATGAAAACACAATTAACGAGTCACATTAAACTGGCGGCTGAACATGCGCTCACCATCGATAACCATATTGAAAATGTAATTACCCGCAACATAATCACTCACATTCAATTCGAACGAGTTCGTCCCATTCGAGTAAAGACCAATGTTATCGAATGTTACTAAACGGCCTTGAATATCGCGCACCTCGTAAGCAATGTATGCAGCGGTAGGCAAGTTGAAACGAACCTGTGCGCTTGTAGAAACCGGATTAGGACCGATAACAAAATCCTGAACAAACGAACTCTCTTCTTCGGTGTTCAACGCGTCATTCATTACTAAACGAATCGCAGGAGACTCATCAGTAAGGAAACCAATTCCGAAGAACCATAAGAAATCACCACTTGTGCTCTCAGCCCAATAGCCGGTGCTGAAATCGGAGTCTACTTCATCGATAGACTTGACCGCCAGCTCTTGAGTCGTTTCTGCGTCGGTTTGGATACCGGCGAAATAGGTTGTGCCTTCCATCAATTCAACCGTCTCTTCAAATGGCAAGAAAACCGGGAACTGTTGGATGTTGCCGGTAGGAACATACCATGGCTGAACTTCAAATTCGGCATAGCCGAAAATTTCACCGTCCGACAGATTATAGTCTTCGTTGCGCGCAATCAACTGGATGTTGAAGGGACAAAAATCATCGGTTGAATTATCGAATCGCACACTCAAACCACCGGCAATTGAGCCGGGGTTAAAGCACGTCAAATAGCTTCCATAACCCGTTGGTGGAAAAGGATCAGCGGCCGTTCCTGTGCCCGTGTATGGGATCATTTGGTTGTTGATGAGCGTTGGATCATCATGGCCATATTCACCGTTATCCACCAGAAACTTCTTCGAGAGAGTATTATCCGATGGTGTCTCATCATTCACCGCATAGGAAATGGTTGATCTAACGAAAAAGGTTCCGGCTTCAGAAGGAGCCCAACCTGTTGATATGAACAATGTATCGAGCGCGTCACCGGGTGTTGGGCTTTCAGCGTTACTGTAAATAGTGATGTTTTCAGACACGGAAGCTAAAACAGTAGTTTGAGTTGCATCCAGAACCTCAGCTGTAATCACAGCGTCTTGAGTATTCACTCCAAGGTTTTCGTAAATAGTTCCGATTACCAATCCACCCATCGAAGGATCGATTGCTTGTTCCAATGCGAGACAGCGGTATTCGTAATCTGTCAGAATATTTCCGCTAGTCACTTCTTTTACTCGAACGTCGTTTTGAACGGGATTCTCATAAGCGCGAATATCATCGATTCCCCAGAAGTAGTGGGAGTGGGTTGAGTTGCCATTGGGCTGCCAACCAAAGCGAATAATAACATAGCCCTGACCCGCTGCCACAGCTGAAATGTCTACAGCAGAAATCAATGGATTGGCAGACGCATCGTTTGCGCCTCCTGTAAATTCAGGAGCTGCATCGAACACCGTCCACGTCAATCCGCCATCATTACTAACTTCTAAAACAAAAGGCTTCTCATCGGCACAGCAGTAGCGGAATGCCTGCTGATATTCCAGAATAACACTTGGACAAGCGCTGAAATCTATAGGTGACGAGATGAGATATCCACTTACAACCTCTACGGGATTAGTGGCCGAAATTTCACCTCCCTGAAATAAATCGGCATCAAAAATAACCCAACCATTATCGGCGGTAGTCGAAGCGAGCGGAGCGGCATTGGTAGAGTAAAAACCACCGGGGCTGTTCACATCGGCCATCATCCAAATCGTGTTGTTTCCGACATCTTCGAAGGTCCATGGGCCATTCGAACCCTGGCCTCCGAAGCCATTGCTGAAATCTTCAAAGTAAACGTTTCTGTCGGTGCTAACTTGGCTGGAAGAGACGGATTGTGCGCCTTCGAAAAGAGATCTTTCTATTTCTTCTGCAGTGGCAGCGCGTGGTTTTTCGGCGGGACGCGGGCGAGCAGAGCTTGTCACTTTCGACTGAGCAAAAGCAGCTGAAGTAAACAACGCAAGCGCCACCAGAGTAATAATTTTTTTCATGAATAATTGGATTGGTTTAACGGGTACAATTTACAAAACTTTACAGGTAAACATACAAAGACACAATCGAGAACCCGACCAACGAAATGGACAAATAAAAAAGCCGCTCCATAAGGAGCGGCTTTATTGTATAGAACTATAATCTTATTGGATAGTCACCAATTTAGTTGAAGAAGCATTGGCTGAATTCACACGCACTGTGTAAACTCCTTTCGCCAATGAAGAAACATCAAGTGTGGTGTTCATGTAGAAACGCTTGGTATCAACCAATGCACCTACGCTGTCAAACACCTCAACTGAAAGGTTTTCGCCCTTGTTTGTAACGATGTTCACGATACCGTTTGAAGACGGATTCGGGAATACGTTTACACCATCCAATTGTGAAGCAGTTTCCTGAACATTGATAGTGCCATCAAAGCCCATACGGATTGCGAAAGCGTTACCGTTTGAGTAGATAGTTCCATCAGTTGGAAGGTAAATCAAGCTAGCGCCACCTGGCTGGGGAACTGTAAGGTCATCCAGAACGCGGATATCGCTGGCGTTACCATTACTGAAAAGCATAGCGCTTACGCAATAGCCACCGATATCAAGCAACAATGGGTCAGTAAGTGGAATTGTAACAAATCCTGCAGCAACATCTGCTTCAGTTACTGTGTAAATATCGCTTGCACCCAGTGGGTTGTCGATGATGTCATTAACCAAAATATCATCACCAAGGTGAACCTGAACGAAAATATCGCCACCGGCAACAGTTGTGCTTGCTAACTGAATGTTTACGTTGATTACGGTAGCCGGTTCTAGAATTTCGTAGTATGTGAACAACATCAATTCATCAGCATTGTCTGTGAAGCTGTTTGTTCCCAATGAGCTATACACACCTGTACCCGTTGGGTGAACACCGATACCGTCCATAGAATAATCTGCTGCGGTTACTTCATAGTAACGAGTACCCGAGTTGTTGTTTGCATTTCCATCTGTAGCAGACTGGTCGCTTGTTACAGAATAAGAAAGATTGTGTACTCCGAAGTCAGAGGCAGCAGGTATAAGACCATCAACGAACATGGTGTCGCCTGGCAACAACTCTGGTTGATCTTGAGTATAAACGTTACCACCGAGTTCAATGGTTACAGCAACGTTGGTCATCGGCTCGAAACCTTCGTTTTTCACGTAGCAACCTACATTCATTTCAGCAGGCACTTGCAACTGAGTGATGCGAGAGTACTCCAAGCCAGAACCGGCTACTGAGGACACATATGAAGCGAAAAGTTTCGCGTCATGAGCAAACTGTTCAGAGATAGAAATATCATCGATATACCAAGCATAACCCCAGATACCGGTAAACTGCAAGCGAACCCACACCTGAGAAGCACCACCGGCGATTTCAGAAATGTTGAAGTTGCGTGTAGTAGGGTTACCAGGAGAAACGCTGGTGGTGAGTTCACCATCTTCCCAAACCTTGTAAACACCAGGCATTCCGCTGATGTCCATTGTTGGATCATCGAGAGTTGGGAATGTACCATCGGTACTAACAATCAAATAGGTCTGCTCGTCAGTGAAGCGACGATACTGAGTTTCGAAAGCCAAAACCAAGTTTGAATAAGCAGACAAATCGATCGGGTTTGCTGTTGTGATGTGCGCCTGCTCATATGCTACTCCTGCCTGGTTATTGAAGCCATCAGAGTTATACATAGCATAACCATTAGCTGCAGTGGTGCTGAGGATAGCGGGAGTACCGTACTGTCCGTCACTCACCAAGCCAGTTCCGATTTCGAAATCAGCATCGAAAGTGCCATCGTGAGCGATAATCCAGTTGCCTGCGTTCGAGAAATCGTCAGACCAGATAATGTCGCGGTTTGCAGAAGCATCACCGTTGTCACGGCCCTGAAACTCCTGATAGTCCACTTTACGGTTGGCGGGAGCAAAATTGAGACTCTGGGCTTGCAGGCCTGCGAAACTCAACATTGCGAAAGCGAAAGAGTAAATTTTCTTCATGTTGTGTGATTTTAAAGGTCAATTAAATGTGCGCCAAATATATATTAAATATTTGCGATACAACTCAAATACAAAGCGTAATAGCCAAACCCTACCCCGCCATTTTCTTTTCCGCTCTTGCGGCCACTAAAATGCTGACTTCGTAAAGCAACAAAATGGGCAATGAGACGAGAATTTGACTGGTCACATCGGGGGGGGTGAGTATCGCGGCCACAATGAGATTGACGACGAATGCATGTCGGCGGTATTTTCGAAGAAAATCGGCAGTTACAATACCGACGCGGCTCAGGAAGTAAATGACAACCGGCAACTGAAATACGATGCCTGTTCCGAAAACCAAGGTTGTTGTCAGTTTCAAATAAGACAGAAGTGTTGGGATATTCTGCACATCGGCAAAGGTGTAGTTGCCCAAAAACTGAATACTAAGTGGGGCAAGCAAATAATAGCCAAATGCGATGCCTGCAAAAAATAGCAGCGACACATAAAAAACGATTCCGCGAACAGACTTAGTCTCCTTCTCTTTAAGGCCTGGTTTAATGAACCCCCACAATTGCCAAACAATAAAGGGAAAAGCTAATATGATTCCGCCAACCACACAGACCATAATATCGGCGTTCATATTACCACTCATCGTTGTGCTTTGCAACACCAAGCGCGGAGGGTCTAAACAGAGGCCGTCGCCCATGCCTATCATATGCGACCAATGACAAAAAGCTCGGTAGGTTACGAAATCGGCCTTGCGCGGGCCCATAATAATTTCGTCAACAACAACATCATGGTAGACGACGATGAGGATGATACCCGCAATAACAGAAACAACTGACCAAAAAAGTCTGCGTCGCAACTCCTCGAGATGCTCCAAAAACGACATGTCTTTTCCTTGTTCTGCCACGATTAAAAAATTCCCTCCTTCAATATGTCATGCAAATGGATGATGCCCTTGTATTTAGCATCCTGCAGCACCACGAGCGTCGTGATATTGAATTTTTCCATCATATGAAAAGCCTCAACAGCTAGTGCAATGCTTTCTATTGTTTTCGGCGAACGACCCATAATGTCGGAGGCCTTCGTCGTTGTCAAGTCCATTTTGCTTCCGAGCATTCTGCGGATGTCTCCATCGGTTATCACGCCCACGAGCTTTCCTTTTTCAATGACCGCGGTGGCACCCAAACGCTTGGAGCTTATTTCCACAATTACCTGCTTAACAGAACTAGTGACTGCGACTTGAGGCGCAGCGTCGGAGCCCAACAGGTCGTTCACACGCGTATACAATTTTTTGCCGAGCGCGCCACCCGGATGCACGCGTGCAAAATCACTTGCACCAAAGCCACGTTGCTCCATAAGGGCTACCGCCAATGCATCACCCATGGCCAGCTGCAAGGTTGTGCTTACCGTTGGCGCCAGGTTGTTGGGACAGGCCTCTTTGGCCGTTGGTGTGTGCAATAAAAAGTCAGCGTGCTTCGCCAAAAAGCTTTTCTCGTTGCT
This sequence comes from Flavobacteriales bacterium, assembly GCA_044353065.1. Lineage (GTDB taxonomy): Bacteria > Bacteroidota > Bacteroidia > Flavobacteriales_D > Sanyastnellaceae > JAIBBG01. Next base: position 7,824 of record JBILCQ010000023.1, read on the forward strand.
CACCATGCCAATCAACTTGTTGCCCATGCTTTTCACCAATGGAGCGAGAACCTTTATCTCGGGTGAATCGCCGCTTTTCGAAATGCACAATACAATGTCATGCTTTTGAATGGTTCCCAGATCGCCGTGAATGGCATCGGCCGCATGCATGAAAATAGCGGGCTGTCCTGTGCTTACCATCGTAGCCACCATTTTCTGAGCAATGTTGCCGCTCTTACCGATGCCGGTAACAACCAAACGACCCTTACATCGCAGAACAATGCGAACTACCTCTTCAAAGCGATTGTCGACTGATTTCGCAAGTTCAAGTAATGCATTTCCCTCCAACTCAAGCGTGCGCCTTGCGGAAGAGAGTATTGAAGATTGTTTGGCTGCCATGTATGAAAGAGGGCAAAGATGCATCGAACATTGAAAGGATGCACAAGAAAATTCGTTGCGATCGCTTGATTTTAAACCAACGTGGAGACACAAACTCAAGTATAGTTTAGAGGTGTTCCAACAACAATAAATCACTTCAAAATGGCGTCAAATCACGTGTTCCCAAAGCCATCGCGCGAAGGAAAAAAGATTTTTTTGTTCGCCTTTTCAATGCTACATTCGCTTCCCTTTTTTTAAAACGGGGTGTAACTGAGGTGTTCATTCTGTTCGCCACACTGCACGAGAGAATGTTTGAGACGCGAGTAACCTAATTGAGTATGCAAACACTTACCGATCTATCTCCGAAAGATGCGCTGAAGCAATTTTTCGGATTCAATAATTTCAAAGGACTTCAAGAAGGAGTTGTAAACTCTGTATTGGAGGGAAACGATACCTTCGTTATCATGCCCACCGGCGGCGGTAAGTCGCTTTGCTATCAGTTGCCCGCCATCATGCTCGAAGGAACCGCCATTGTCGTTTCTCCGCTTATCGCACTCATGAAAAACCAGGTAGATGCGATTCGGGGATTTTCGGACTCGGATGGCGTAGCTCACTTCATCAACTCATCACTCAACAAGACTGAAATCAACCAGGTGAAGAGCGACATCCTCGAAGGCAAGTGCAAACTCCTATACGTTGCTCCCGAGTCGTTGAATAAGGACGAAAACGTAGAGTTCTTTCGCGGTGTAAAAATTTCGTTTGTAGCAATCGATGAAGCACACTGTATTTCGGAATGGGGCCACGACTTCCGCCCTGAGTATCGTCGCCTTCGCCCCATCATTGAACAGATTGCAGACTGCCCGATCATGGCGCTTACTGCAACTGCAACGCCCAAGGTTCAACAAGACATTCAGAAAAACCTCGGCATGTTGAATGCGAAGCTGTTCAAGGCTTCCTTCAACCGCGCCAACTTGTACTACGAGATTCGCCCCAAGAACAACGTAGGCAAACAGATTATTCAATACATCAAAGCCAATAGCGGCAAGAGCGGTATCATCTACTGCCTGAGTCGCAAAAAGACAGAAGAAATCGCAGAGTTACTGCAGGTCAATGGCATCAAAGCATTGCCTTACCACGCCGGTATGGATGGTGGGCAGCGCAGCAAGGTGCAGGATAAGTTTTTGATGCAAGATGTAGACGTGATATGCGCCACAATTGCCTTTGGTATGGGTATCGACAAACCCGATGTGCGCTTTGTGATACACCACGACATTCCTAAGAGTTTGGAGAGCTACTACCAAGAAACCGGACGCGCAGGTCGCGACGGTGGTGAAGGGGTGTGTGTCGCTTTCTACTCGCCGAAAGACATTGAGAAGCTCGAGAAGTTCCTGCAAGGCAAGCCTGTAGCAGAACAAGAGGTAGGAATGCTGTTGTTGCAAGAGGTAATTGCCTACGCAGAAACCTCCATGAGTCGCCGCCAATACCTCCTTCACTACTTCGGTGAAGAGTGGGATCCCGTGAAGGGCGAAGGTGCGGGCATGGACGACAACTCACGCAGTCCGAAAGAACAATTCGACGGAAGCGAAGAGGTAAAGATGATTTTGGAATGCATCGCCGAATTCAAAGAATTGCACAAGGCAGCATTCATTTGTAAGGTTATCGCCGGTATTAAGAATTCTGAGGTGACCACCTACAAAGGCAATCAGAGCAAATACTTCGGCGAAGGAAAAGAGCACGACGAGAAATTCTGGAATGCCATTGTGCGCCAGATGTATGTGCGCGGATTGGTTGCCAAAGAAGTAGAAACCTACGGCACACTCAAGATAACCGCCGAGGGCAAGGACTTCATGAAGAAGCCACAACCGTTTATGGTGGTGAAAGAAGTAGAAATCGGTGAAACCGATGATGAAGATTTGATCATCCCTAAGCAAGGCGGAGGCGCAGTAGACGAGACGCTGTTCAAGATGTTGAAGGATTTGCGTCAGCGCATGGCCAAAGAAAAAGGCATTCCTCCTTACGTAGTGGTGCAAGACCCTGCCATGGAGGAGATGTGCACGCAATACCCTATCACCCTCGACGAGATAGCACAGATTGGCGGTGTTGGAAAAGGTAAAGCACAGAAGTTCGGTCAACCCTTCATCGATCTCATCAAGAACTATGTGGAGGAAAACGACATTGAGCGCCCGATTGACTTCGTTGTAAAGTCGACCGGGACGAAGAGTCTGCAAAAAGTGCAGATCATTCAGAATATTGATAAGCGCATTCCGCTTCCTGATATCGCGAAAGGATTGGGCAAGAGCATGGGTGATCTCATTACCGAATTGGAAACCATCGTGTCGTCAGGTACCAAGCTCAACATTCAATACTTCATTGACGAAGAGCTCGACGACGACCAACAAGATGAAATCATGGAGTACTTCATGCAATCGGAAACCGATGAAATCCGCGCCGCTGAAGAGTATTTCGATGGCGACTATGAAGAGGAGCCGCTGCGATTGATGCGGATTAAATTCATGTCGGAGGTCGGCAATTAAACTCTGCTGTTCACGAAAATCCAGGCAGCAACGCATCGCAATGCGTTGTTGGTTAGCAGAAAAGTACGAATTACGAAGTACAAAGTACAGGGAAGGGCGGGCTTTCCGTGAGATCCAATGTTGCGTTGATTAGCCCACGATTTTGATCGTGGGACAAATAACGATTAGATTTCTATCAAAAACGTTTCGAAGTTTTTCGGTGTAATCAAGTTCGTTGTTGCTTCAGGATATGCGCTTGTAAACGCAGTGCTGACAGCTCCTCTAGCCTTTTCGTTCCATTTAAACTCGAAAGCTTTTAGCCCTGCCGCCGACTCTTCAATCAAATCAACTTCTTGTTGGGCGGTGGTTCGCCAGAAGTAAGCGCTCACACTCGCTTGCTCGTTATTGATGAGTTTGCGCCGTTCACTCATCACCCAGTTCTCCCAGAGCATGCCTGCATCCGCGCGCATATCCACAGAACTCCACTGCTCAATGATGGCATTGCGCATACCGTTGTCTACAAAATAAATCTTGCGCGACTTCTTCAACTCATTGCGCTTGTTCCGTTGGAAGCTTGGCACTCGAAAAACAACGAAGGCCTTCTCTAATAAATCAACGTATCGCTCAACCGTTGACACGTCAAGGCCTGTATTGATAGCCAATTCATGATTCGATACTTGCTGCCCGATTTGAAATGCGAGCAGTTTCAGCAAGCGCTCAAACTTTTCAGGTTTCTGAATTTTCTCAATAGCATAAATGTCCTTATACAAATAGCTTTCGCTCAACTCTTTCAGTCGGCGCTCCTCTCGGCCGCTCTGCACAACGATTTCCGGATAGTAACCATAGATTAATCGCTGCTTGAGATGCGACAATTCATCTATCAATCCTTGATGTCGCACCATTTCGCGAAAACTCAACGGATAGAGTTGCAACGACCATTTGCGACCTGTCATGGGTTCGTTGGTCATGCCCGACAACTCGAGTGCAGAAGAACCCGTGATGAATAATTCAACATCGGGCATTTGATCTACCAATTGCTTTCCTACCAGACCCACTTCATGAATGCGCTGCGCCTCATCGATGACCACAATTGTGTTGTCGCCAACCAGTGTTTTTAAAAAAGCGGTACCGGCATTTTTCAATCGCTCTCGAATAGTAGCGTCATCGCCGTCGAGCCATAACACGTTTTTTGTACTGCCGAAAAGGGACTTCAACAAGGTGGTTTTTCCTACTTGTCGTGGGCCGGTAATGACGATGGCCTTACCTTTTTTTCGCAATTCCGCAACGACTTGGGTTAAATCCCTGTTAATCATAAAACAAAGATAGAAAAGAACCTTTCAAAACCGAAAAATATATAGATTTTTTTCGGGTTGAACCGAAAAATATATAGGAGAATTTTGGTTGGAATGAAGCCGTGGATGGGTCAATCAGACCGAATTATCTCTTCAAAACAAAATAACTAAATAGCCTTTTTTCTCGGCTCGAATGCCTTTAAGCGTTCCACTTCGCTCTCCAATAATTGGATATACTTCTCAGTGTGAGAACTCGAGTAATTGTGTTGCTCCCGTACCTCAACACCATGCACGTTTTGGTTATTGGACACATTGAAAACATTGGTAACATCAAAGTTCAAGATCTGGGAAACACTGACTTCAAGAACCTCAGCAATTCTATAGAGTTTCGAAAGAGTTAGGTCAACTTCTCCTCGCTCCAACTTGCTATATCCGGACAAACTCATTTCAAGCTCTGACGCAATATGCTCCCTTGTTACGTTCTTAAGTTCCCGGAACTTTTTGATGTTGTCGATGACTTGTTTCATGCTCTTTTTTCCGCTAAAGTAATAAAATAGTCGTGTCGCGGGCCAAAGCTCCTTGATACTCCCAAAGCGACTTACTTGCGCTTATATTTTTGCGTTAGGATTGGCGTGGTAACCAGTTGCTTCTAAATAAAGAATCTACGCTACACGTAAACTGTATATAACAGAATAAAATAAAACCTCAAGACATACAAAATGGAAAACCAAACAGAACTCAAGTGGTATCAAAAACCTACAGGCGTGATTATTCTCCTCATCATTTTTTTCCCTGTAGGCCTCTACCTCATGTGGAAAAATGACATGTGGACGAAAAAAACAAGATGGATTGTTACGGGAGTACTAGCCGTGTTTGTATTAGCTAATCTCGGTAATGACAAAGCAACTAGTTCTAGCGGAAATAATTCAAACCCTACGGTTACTTTCTCTGAAGCAGAAGCATTTATACAAAATAGATGTAATTCGACTAGTCAAACTCTGATGAAAAAAAAGAGCGTAAACTTTGAAGGCAGAAAATTATACATGTTTTTATCAGTTGCTGAAAACGGATATGTGTGCATAACCAGTGTTTCAGAATATGCCCTTGAGGTCCTTTCTGCAGACTGTGGTCCCTCTGAAGTAAAAATTGAAGAATGGAACGCTGTGAACTGATTCGCTCAATGGTTTATAGAGTGAAAAAAAGGCGTTGGAAAATGATTAAATGACCTATCCTTCCATTTTACAGGGAAAATCAAACAGATTATAAGTGGTTTGAAAGACCAACCGGCGCGATTATTCTCCTCATCGTTCTTTTTCAGTTATGTCTAGCCTAATGTGAAAAATGATATATGGGCTAATCATACACAGTGTATTGTTTCGGCCGCAGTTGCATTATCGCGCTCAGCCAACTCGCATAAAAGCGGAATAGTTCGAAGAAATGAACCTTCTAGTTTATTATGGCGTAAAGGGTTTTTAGGACGCGTCGCTCCTCAATGCTAGTCGAAGGTCGCACATCGCCACTCTACACCAGCTTCCCCAGCAACACATTCATGCTCACCTTCGCTTCTACGATCTCGCGCACGCGGTCGATGCTTACGCGCTCTTGCTGCATGCTGTCGCGCTCACGGATGGTCACGCAGTTGTCGGTGAGGGTGTCGTGGTCGATGGTGATGCAATACGGTGTGCCGATAGCGTCTTGTCTGCGGTAGCGGCGACCAATGGCGTCTTTCGCGTCGTATTGTAGGTTGAAATAGAGCTTCAGGTGATCCACAATTTCGCGGGCCTTTTCGGGCAATCCGTCTTTGTTGAGCAACGGCAACACTGCTACTTTCACAGGCGCCAATGCCGGAGGTATGCGCAACACCACGCGCTCTGAGCCATCTTCCAACGTCTCTTCGGTGTAGGCAGATGAAAGTGTTGCGAGGAACATGCGGTCCAAACCAATCGATGTTTCGATGACATACGGCACATAGCTCTCTCCGCTTTCTGTTTCGTGGTAGCGCAGTTTTTTACCCGAGAATTTCTCGTGATTGCTCAAATCGAAATCGGTACGTGAGTGAATTCCCTCGAGCTCTTTGAAGCCCATCGGGAAGTTGAACTCGATATCACAAGCCGCATTGGCGTAGTGCGCCAACTTCAGGTGATCGTGAAACTTGTAGTTTTCTGTGCCCATGCCCAAGGCCTTGTGCCAGTTGATGCGCGCATCTTTCCAGTAGTTGTACCACTCGCCATCGGTGCCGGGCTTGATGAAGAACTGCATCTCCATTTGCTCAAATTCACGCATGCGGAAGATGAACTGACGAGCGATAATCTCATTGCGAAACGCCTTTCCGATTTGTGCGATACCAAACGGAATCTTCATGCGTCCGCTCTTCTGCACATTGAGGAAGTTCACGAAAATACCTTGCGCTGTTTCGGGGCGCAGGTAAATGGTGGCCGCATCGCCGGCTACAGAGCCGAGTTCGGTTGAGAACATCAGGTTGAACTGACGCACTTCCGTCCAGTTGCGCGAGCCTGTTTCAGGATCGGCAATCTCGAGGTCTTCGATGAGCTGCTTCAAGCCCACCAAATCCGCAGCCTCGAGAGCAGCCTTCATGCGGCTCTCCACGTTGTTTATTTTCTCTTGATTGCGCAACACATTGGGGTTGGTTGCGCGGAATTGTTCTTCGTTGAACGCATCACCAAACTTGTTCTTCGCCTTCTCGACTTCCTTGTCGTTCTTGGCTTCGAGCTTCTTGATGTAATCTTCCAACAGCACATCGGCGCGGTAGCGCTTCTTCGAATCTTTGTTGTCGATGAGCGGGTCATTGAATGCATCC
>JBILCQ010000024.1:0-14797 GCA_044353065.1 Flavobacteriales bacterium
CCCCACCCTACGCAACTCCGCTAATTGATTCTGAAAAAGCTTCGATTAGTAAGTGGATTGAGCAAGGTGCGCTGAACAACAGCTGCAACGACTGCGATACAACTTTTGCATTCGCTGCCGATATTTTACCGATTATCCAAAGTAACTGTACCGGTTGTCACAGCGGAAACACTCCGGAAGCAGGACTGGTACTTGAAAGCTACAGCGATATTCAGGCAGCTGTTACATCGAATGGGCTTTTGGAGCGAATTAATGACCCCCAGAATCCTATGCCTCCAAACAACCAACTAAGCGATTGTTTGAAGAATCAGATACAATCCTGGGTTGACGCAGACATGCCTAATAACTGACAGAAATGAAAGCCATCGCCACTACTTTCATATTACTCTTCGTGCTTGGACTCAACTCCTGTTATTACGATAATGAGGCGGAACTGTACGGTTCTGGTGCTGCTTGTTCCGATACGGTTTCAAGCTACAATGGGCGATTAAAAGGGATAATTGATAGTAAATGTGTGGCTTGTCACAACACCCCTGGTCCTGGATCAGATGATTTCAGTTCATTCGAAGGTGTAAACAACTTTAAAGATGCTATCGTTTGCAGAGTGGTTGAGAAAGGTACTAGCTGTAATAAACCTGTAATGCCACCATCGAATGACTTAACAGATTGTGATATTGAAGCATTCAAACTTTGGCAACAAAACGGATTTCGAGAATAACTATGAAAAAAATTCTACTACTACTTTTTATTGCGGCTATTGTTACCGGCGGCATCGCTTATTACTTGTGGAACAAACCCCACCGAACCGCAGAAGATGAGAAGCCATTTGCAACCGTAACCGCAAGTCAGTTATTTACTGAATTTGCAACAGATGAAGCAGCAAGCTGGGCGAAGTACAAAGACAAGGTGATTCAGATTTCGGGTGAGGTAGATGCTATCAGCATAGATGCTTCCGGCAACTCACAAGTAGTGATGAAAACAGACACCGAGATGAGTACCGTGAGTGTAACACTCATGGCAGGTGCTGTTGCTCCTGCTCAAGAAGCGGGCACAATGATTGAAGTGAAAGGAATATGCAACGGCTTCCTGAACGACATCTTCGGTGAAGTTCAATTGAATCAAGGCGTTGTTGTAAATCAAAACAAATAATGAGCATGAAACAGATTTTCTTCTTAGGCATCCTGGTGGCCACCACATTCAATATCCAGGCGCAAAAGTTTTTTACCAAAGACGGTACAATCCGTTTTTTCTCCAACGCTAAACTCGAAAAAATAGAAGCCACCAACAACAAGGCGTCTATCGTTTATGATGCGGCCTCCGGAGCCATTGAAATTGCTTCCTTGGTGAAGGGGTTCATTTTCGAAAATGCCTTCATGGGTGAGCACTTCAATGAAACCTATATCGAGAGTGACAAATTCCCCAAGGCCAATTTCAAAGGCAAACTCGAAAATCCTTCAGCTGTGAATGTCAACATGGCCGGAACCTACAAAGCCAAAGTAGTAGGCGATTTGACAATGCACGGCGTGACGAAACCGGTCAGCACAGAAGCCACGTTCGTTGTTGGCGGTGGTAAAATTGACACCGACGCTAAGTTCACCATTAAAGCCAGTGATTTCGACATTAAGATTCCGGGCGATAAGGCCGACAATATCTCCAATGTGATTGAAATTACCTGCAAATCATCACTCACCGAATTGAAAAAATAATGCGATTGAATAGCATCAACATTTTAAAAACAGGGCTGCTCGTTTCAGCTCTGTTTTTATTTCAAGCCCTGCGTGCTCAAGACGACACCACCGATCTTCTCTCGTTATTGGGCGAGGATGAACCCACTCGCGATTTCACTTTCGCCACGTTCAAGTCGACGCGTGTCATCAATATGCATTCTGTCGAAAATGCCGCCGCAGGTCATCTCGATTTCCGCATATCTCATCGCTTTGGCCGAGTTAACTCCGGCGCTCAAGAACTTTGGGGGCTCGACCAGGCCTACATGCGACTTGGCTTTGAGTATGGAGTTACGGATCGATTGATGGCCGGTTTTGGCCGGTCGAACGTGAACAAGGAGATTGACGGCTTCTTGAAATACAAACTAATCCGCCAATCGAGCGGCGCAAAGAATGTCCCTGTCACCATTTCCTGGTTTTCTTCAGCAGTAGTGCGCACAACACCTTTCGCCGACCCCAAACGAAAGAACTATTTCAGCTCACGACTTTACTATTGTCATCAACTCCTCGTAGCACGAAAGTTCAATAATGCATTATCGCTGCAGCTATCTCCAACAGTAGTACATCGAAATCTGGTTGCAGATTCAACCGAAACAAATGACGTCTACGCGCTTGGTATTGGTGGCCGCTTCAAATTGACAAAACGTTCATCGTTTAACGTGGAATGGGTTGCCGTTCCTGAAGGTCAGCTGAGTGCGCTATACAAAAATTCTCTTTCACTCGGTTTCGATATCGAAACAGGCGGACACGTATTCCAGCTTCATTTCACCAATAGCTCGCCCATGAACGAGAAAGGTTTCATTACAGAAACGACCGGTGATTGGGAGGAAGGAGACATTCAATTCGGGTTTAATGTTTCGAGGATGTTCTCGGTGATAAAGCCGCGAAGTCATAAGACAGACTGACTAGTCAACTCCCAAGTACTTATGCGTTTGAACCGAAATACGCCAGCGCGTATTTCGACGGATGTAATCTAAAATGTGCGCTTGCATGACTTCTCGCTTTTCCCATTCGGGCTGCATATAGAAGGCAGCTCGTTGAGACATTTTACCGGCGTGTTCTTCCGCCCATGGAATGTCGCTCACATGATTGATGATTACTTTCAGCTCATGCGACTTGTCGTAGTACTCGTTGAGTGGCGCTTTGAATTTTTTGGGTGAAAACGTGATCCAATCCCATTCTCCCGTGAGTGGCTGAGTGCCCGATGTTTCTAAATGTGTTCGAATTCCTTTCGCGCGCAGTTGACTCGTGAGTTCACTCAAGTTGTGCAGTGTTGGTTCGCCACCCGTAACTACGCAAATGGCAGCACCTGCATCTATCACCGCCTGCATTAAACTTTCAACTGTTCGCAAAGGATGCTTATCCGCATCCCAACTCTCCTTTACGTCGCACCATACACAGCCCACATCACAGCCGGCAAGACGAATAAAATAAGCTGGCGCACCCGCATAAGCGCCTTCCCCTTGAACGGTGTAGAAGGTTTCCATGACAGGCAATTGTTTGCTGAGATTCATACTGCAAAGAAACATGACCGCGTACCAAATAAAAAATCCACACGGGCCTCCGCATTCTCAGGTTTTTCAATCATATCCAAAAGAATCTAAACCTTAGCTCAATCTCCCTTTCAGGGCATCCGAACTTCGTAGTCCGAAACTTCCGCCAAATGCCTGATTGCCTAAAATCAGCCGACTATCAAGTCGTGGCATTGGCAATGAGCCTAAATGCTGTTGTCCATATCAACCAAAATAGAGGGTCAACAGGTTTTCGAATTCTTAATTCAACGATTGAACCCAAGCCAACACTTCATCCCGCGTGGATTCTGAAACGACTTTCATCTGAAAAGCGTTGTCTTTCACGCTGAAAGACTTTGTGAAAATAAAAGCATCGTGGAAGGCCTGCAATGACCTAAGGCAGGCAAATACGCACATCGCATTCACAAGCGATATGAACAATTGTTAATTGGTTATCGCTAACGATTACTCAGACTCACCCTTGCTGCTCTCCCCCACAAACCAGTCATTCTTTGATTTAAAGAGCACATTGAATGTGGTGAGCGATCCGTAAATACGCGTGATGTACTGTTGCATTTCAACCTTATCCGAATCGGTTAACTTAGGGTGAGCGTTTATCTTTTGCTCCATTACACGCAAACGGTCTCGCAGCATGACAATCTTGTGGAAGAAATTATCGACGGGAACTTCCTTGGGCTTCAGCGATGTGTCTTTTGGCTGAATGAGCAATGCGCCACCGTCCCATTTGTCGGCTAGTTCCACAATGTCTGTCACTTCATAGTACATGTCAAAAACGTTTTTCACTGCATCTACAACATCTTCCAACTCCACAGTCGCAGCAACCGACTGACCCGGCTCAAGCAATTGAAAACCATCATAGGCCTTGCCCAATTCCTTTTCTCCATGCTCGCGGAAGTAAATGCGGTATTTGTGTTCATCCATGCCGAATACTACTCCTTCGCCGTACGTGGGGTGAGTGAGTTTAGATCCAATTGTGAAGTTCATATCGTTCGTGAATAGTGATTAGTAAATAGTAGGGACGCACTGCTGTGCGTCCACCCATTCCATTTCCAAACTGCCGTGCGTCCAATTTCTCATGCATGATTAACCGGCAACGCATGAAGGTCATAATGTTCTGCAGAATGAATCCGAACATCAGCGAAATCGCCTACGCGCAGATGGCCCGAAGCCGTGGGCACAAGCACTTCGTTGTCGACTTCCGGCGAATCAAACTGCGTTCGACCAACATAGTGATCGCCTTCAACACGGTCGATGAGCACCTTCATGTCGCGCCCGACAAAGCGTTGATTCAGTTCGTATGAAACATGCGATTGGGCTTCCATGACAGCATCGGCGCGCTTGCGTTTCGTTTTCGCAGGAACGTCGTCCTTCATGCCATAAGCATGCGTATTCTCTTCATGCGAATATGTGAAAATACCCAAGCGATCGAAGCGGGTTTGCTCCACCCACTGAAGCATCTCCTCAAAATCGGCTTGTGTCTCACCGGGAAATCCGGCTATGAGCGTTGTGCGCAGAGCAATATCCGGAACGCGGTTGCGAATTTCAGCAATCAGAGCATCCGTCTTCTCACGTGTGATGCCACGACGCATGGCCTGCAGCATTTTCGTGGTGCCATGTTGCAAAGGCATATCAAGATACTTGCATACATTGCTTCGTTCATTCATCACATCGAGTACATCCATCGGGAAACCGGATGGAAACGCATATTGCAAGCGAATCCAGTCAATTCCCTCCACATCGCTGAGGCGACGAATCAAATCGGCCAGACTGCGCTGTTTATTCAAGTCCAAACCGTAATAGGTCAAATCCTGAGCGATGAGAATAAGTTCCTTTGTACCGGAAGCAGCGAGTTTTTTGGCACTTTGCACCAATTGCTCTGCAGGGGTGCTCACATGCTTTCCGCGCATCAGAGGAATAGCGCAGAAAGAACATGGCCTGTCACACCCTTCCGATATTTTGAAATAGGCATAATGAGAGGGCGTCGTAAGCAACCGTTCGCCCACAAGTTCATGCTTGTAATCGGCCTTGAGCGTTTTTAGAAGGCGCGGCAAATCGCGTGTTCCGAAAAAAGCATCGACTTCGGGAATGTCCTTTTCCAGTTCCGGCTTGTAGCGTTCAGAAAGGCAACCTGTCACATACAACTTTTGGACGTTCCCCTTTTCCTTCTCCTTTGCCCAAGCTAGAATGGTATTGATGCTTTCCTCTTTGGCGTTATCGATAAAGCCACAGGTGTTGACAATCACGATTTCCGCATCGCGTTCCTCCGATTCATGTTCGACCTGAAAGGCATTCGCCTTGAGTTGGGCCATCATCACTTCGCTATCGAAGATGTTTTTAGCACATCCCAAAGTCACCACATTAACCTTATTCTTTTGTAGGGTTTTCGTTTTCATGAGTGCTGCAAAGAAACAACGATTCACGCATTGAAACGCCCCCATGAGGTAACCTTTCAACAGTACTGCCGTAGAACGACCTACTTAAATGAAACAGCGCCTCAAAATGGCACTTACAAACTGAAAACGCAACCGATTATGATTGACAATGCTTTGAGGTATTACGGGAAGATTGACGAAGGAGGAATCGTTGACTTTGTTGATTTACTCTCCGGTGTTCTTTATAAGAACCTGGGCCCACGAAAAGACATTCGCAAGATGTGCAGCTTTGCCATAGAATTACTCGACAATGGTTTGCGCTACAGCATCGATAGTCGGGTATCGTTTACCTGGACCATAGAGAAAGATCGTCTCACCTTTGAATTGGAAAATCAGGCCAGTGAAAGCGACGCCGTTCGACTTCAAAATCATGCCCGCGAGCTTCACACCATGGACGACGCCATGCGCAAGCAAGCATTTCAGGATCAAATAAACAGCGAGCAGCTTGGAGCTAAAGGTGGAGCAGGCCTGGGTCTTCTCCAGATACTCCGCAAAGGAGCCCTCTCTCTTGATATTCAGATTCACCGCCAGCCCGATCAAACCTTCGTTTGTGTGAGTAGAATCCAAACACCGTTGCAAAAGACCGATAAGCCATGATCGTTATAGTCTGCCCTCCCACTAAAAACAGCCCAGCCATCTCATTCGATATGGAGAGCAAGGTTTTCAAGGTGGAAGGTATTTCCACGATTGTCAATGCTTTCGAGTTTTACGATGGAGCCATTGGCTGGATCAACGAAAATGAAATTTCCCTTTCAAGAGATAGTGAGTTCCACTTCCATCTGCCCTACTTCAATTCAGCCAGTATGAAAGGAATTCTCATGCTTATGCAGCGCATCAAACAAGGCGCAGATATGGGCAATGCGTGGAGTATTCACTGGAATGTGGAGGACGATGACGAATTTCTGCTCGATGCGGCAGAGTCGTTCGAGGAAACACTTGGCTTCCCGGTTCAAATCAAACAATCGTAGTTACTTATGACTTCTGCTCTTCGGAAGACTTGAAGAGCGAGTCGACGAAGTCATGGCGGTTAAAGACCTGCAAATCGCCGATTTTTTCACCCACCCCGATGTATTTAACAGGTATGCTGAATTGATCGCTGATGCCGATCACAACCCCCCCTTTCGCAGTTCCGTCAATCTTCGTAATGGCCAACGCGTTAACTTCCGTTGCCGCCGTAAACTGCTTGGCCTGCTCGAAAGCGTTTTGACCGGTTGATCCGTCAAGCACTAGCAAAATCTCATGTGGCGCATCGGGGGTCACTTTTTGCATGACACGCTTAATTTTCGAAAGTTCGTTCATGAGTCCGACTTTGTTGTGCAATCGTCCCGCTGTATCGATGAGGACAACATCCATTTGCTGCGCCACTGCACTTTGTAATGTATCAAACGCTACACTGGCCGGATCAGCACCCATTCCCTGTGCCACGATAGGAACACCTGCGCGCTCACTCCATACTTTTAACTGATCAACAGCAGCAGCGCGAAACGTATCAGCCGCGCCCAACATGACCTTTTTACCTTGACTCTTTAATTGATTGGCGAGCTTGCCTATGGTGGTTGTTTTACCTACACCATTCACCCCGACGACCATAATCACATAAGGGCCGTTCATTTTAGGGATGAAGACCTCCTCTCCATTTTCACCATCGTGCCCCTTTAAAAGGGTCGATATCTCTTCCCGCAGAATACCATTCAGCTCAGAGGTATTCATGAATTTATCTCGCTTCACACGCTCCTCAATACTGCGTATAATCTTGAGTGTTGTTTCCACACCCACATCACTGCTGATGAGCATCTCTTCCAGATTGTCGAGCACTTCATCGTCGACCTGGCTTTTACCCACGATTATCTTGGCCAGTTTCGAGAAAAACCCGGTGCGAGTTTTCTCCAGCCCTTGGTCAAGACTCTCTTTCTTTTCCGACGAGAACAGGCGTTTAAAAAAATTCATGGTAGCGGATTGGGGTAAAACAAAAAAGACTTTCCCCGGAAGAGAAAAGTCTTTCTATACGTTGATGCAACAGTGATTAGGCCTTGGTAAACCAAGACTGCACATTGTCGTTGTGTACGATCTCTTCTTTAAATGTATAAGCACCTGATTTAGGCGACTTCACCATTTTAATAACCTTGGTGTGGTTCTTACCACTACCGGTTTGCAGGGTTGCAACTACCTTCTTTGCCATGGCTTATTCTTTATTTAATTTCTTTGTGAACAGTCATTTTCTTCAGGATCGGGTTGTACTTTTTCTTCTCCAAACGATCCGGAGTGTTTTTGCGATTCTTGGTTGTGATATAACGGCTGGTGCCGGGCATGCCCGACTCTTTGTGCTCGGTGCACTCCATAATCACTTGAACTCGATTTCCTTTCTTTGCCATTGTCTTAAAAATCTTGAATGGGGCGCGAATGTACGGCGTTTTTTCCTCTAACCAAGTAAAAATGAAATGTTTTTTGCTTTGTCGCGCTCGTGGAGTAAATGCCGCCCTAAAAACACCCCTGTTTTTCAATGCCTTATAGGAAATTCCTACGGCTATTCAATTCCGTGCTGGTCGAATCCGACCAAACATGAAGCTGTTGAAAATACGCCAAACTAGTCCGACTAAGGTCTAAGGCAATAAATAGCTTTGGAAATCCGTCATTCTGCGCGAGCCGCAGGCTAACCCCATTAAACTGAATCTTAACCGTGGCTAGAAACACCAGTAAACATACAGAAGATACCGAAAGTGCAGAATCGACTGCCGACAACAAGCGCAAAGGAAAATCTGCAGGCACAGGCAAGTGGGCCCGCTTCATGAATTTTTTGCGCGACCCGCGAGTACAGAAAATTTTTGGGATTTTCATGGTGTTGTTCAGCGTTTTCACTCTGTTGGCTTGTATCTCCTTTCTCTTTAACGGAGCTCATGACCAACGTCTGGTTCTCGAGCAATACGACGACCAATTGAATCCAAACGAACCCTATACCAATTGGATGGGAAAAATGGGAGCTCACGTTGCCTGGTTCTTCATGAATAAGTACTTCGGCTTGGGCGCTCTCTTTTTACCAATGATTCTTTTTGTAATTGGTTGGCGCATTTGGTGGAACCGCGACTTGCTTCCCTTTTGGAAAACCATTCGGCTTTCGGCCCTTGGAATGTTTTTCTTTCCGCTGGCAATTGGCTTTCTATTCCATCAACGTGTCGAAGGACTCGATCGTACGATAGAGATAAGCTGCAACCCCAATCTGGTCGGAGGTGTAGGTCACCTAGCTACCGTTTGGTGCGTGTTTACGATTGGTTGGTGGGGCACGCTGATGCTTCTCTTGTTCACGATTGGAGCTTTTTTGATTTTCAACTTCAATCATCAGGTAGAAGCTGCCTGGATGCGCTTCAGTGAGTGGTGGGCTGATATGCTGAAATCAAATCCGAAAGACGAGGAAGAGGAGGAAGAGGAAGAGTCGAAACCCATCATGGCTGCGGCCCCAGCCGTTGTGCGCAACGAAGTAGCAACGCCACCTGCAGAGACCACTATCGAAATAAAAGCCCCGATTGTTGAACCGGAAGCTCCTTGGGAAGAGAAATCAGTAGTATTCGAAGAAGAAACAGAAGAGGAACCTGAATTGGATGTCGAAGAAATCACGAATGAACTTGAAGAAGAAGAGCTCGAAGAATCCGAGATTCCTACCGCGCACGAAACGGTGGAAATTGAAACCGAAATTCCGGTGATGGAAAGAGGTTCATCCGGCGGCTCAACCACCATACAGGTCGATGAAGATTTTTCAGTAGAAGTGAATCAATCGGAAGAAGAGCTTGATGAAGAGGAAATACAGCGCAATATCGAAGCCCTCGGACCATTCGACCCGCGTTTGGATTTGTCGCGTTACACATTCCCACCTGTTGACCTCTTGAAGGCTCATGGAGGTCAGGGACCGCAGATTGACAAAGAAGAGCTCGAGGAAAATAAAAATAAGATTGTCGAAACACTCAATCATTACAAGATTGAAATCGCTAAAATCAAGGCAAGCATCGGCCCAACCGTAACACTCTACGAAATCATTCCTGCGCCGGGCGTGCGCATCAGTAAGATTAAAAATTTGGAAGATGATATTGCCCTGAGCTTAGCAGCATTGGGAATACGCATCATTGCCCCGATTCCGGGTAAAGGAACCATTGGTATTGAGGTGCCCAATTCGAAGCCCGATGTGGTGAGCATGCGTTCGCTCATCAACTCAGAAAAGTTTCAAAATGCTGAAATGGAGTTGCCCGTGGTATTGGGCAAGACCATTTCGAATGAAAACTTTGTAGTCGACCTGGCTAAAATGCCTCACCTGCTTATGGCCGGTGCAACGGGACAAGGAAAATCGGTTGGGTTGAATGCGATTTTGGTTTCACTACTCTACAAAAAGCATCCTGCTGAAATCAAGTTCGTTCTCGTGGACCCCAAAAAAGTGGAGCTCACCTTATTCAATAAAATAGAACGTCATTTCCTTGCGAAACTTCCAAACGAAGCTGATGCCATTATCACAGATGTTCAAAAGGTAGTTCGCACTCTTCAATCGTTGTGTATTGAAATGGACACGCGCTACGAGCTGCTGAAAACAGCCGGTTGCCGCAACATCAAAGAATACAACGGGAAATTTGTAGCTCGTCGTCTGAACCCTGAAAACGGCCACCGCTTCCTGCCTTACATCGTGTTGGTAGTGGATGAGTTTGCAGACTTAATCATGACGGCCGGACGAGAAGTAGAAACTCCTATCGCCCGTCTGGCGCAGCTTGCACGCGCTATCGGCATTCACTTGATTATTGCTACGCAGCGACCATCGGTCAATATTATTACCGGAACAATCAAGGCCAACTTCCCTGCACGAATTGCGTTTCGTGTAACATCCAAAATCGATTCGCGCACCATTCTCGATACGGGTGGCGCTGAGCAGCTGATTGGTCGGGGCGATATGCTCTACTCTACCGGAAACGACCTCATCCGCTTGCAATGCGGATTCGTTGATACACCCGAAGTGGAAGAGATTACCGACTACATCGGAAATCAGCAGGCCTACCCCAATGCTTTCTTCCTACCGGAAGTGGTGGATGAAAATCAGTTGGAAATGGGTAATTTTGACGCCGAAGATCGCGACGAATTATTTGAAGAAGCCGCTCGCATTGTAGTGATGACCCAACAAGGAAGCGCTTCAATGCTACAAAGAAAATTGAAACTCGGATACAACCGTGCAGGACGACTAATTGATCAGCTGGAAGCAGCCGGTATAGTTGGTCCTTTTGAAGGAGGTAAAGCCCGAAAGGTTCTTTTTGCGGATGAAATTTCTTTGGACCAATTCTTGAAATCGCGCGATTCGAACGATTAATTATTTTTTCATGAAACATCTCTTTTTATTCGCGCTGGCGATTCTGATCTCCGGCACAACAACGCTGAAAGCACAAACTTCGAAAGACATTCTCGACAAGCTATCAGCAAAAGCCAAGACCTTCAAAACCATTACGGCAGACTTCTCATACACGCTGAACAATCCCAAGACATCGACCAACCAAACACTTAACGGAAACGTAAAGGTGAAAGGATCGAAATACTATGTCTCGATGAGCAGCTATCAAATTTGGTGTGATGGCAAGACTGTTTGGAATTACAACAAAGACAACAACGAAGTGACTATCGATAATCTGGCTGATGTTAAAGACGGCGGCTTTGATCCATCAGAAATGTTTACCATTTGGGAAAAGAACTTCAAACATGAAATGAAGAATGCAGCAGCAACAGTAGATGGTGTCAACTGTTATCAAATCGCACTCTATCCAACCGATGCGAAGAGCAAGGCCTATCATACCGTCATGTTGAACATCGATAAATCGAAAATGGAAGTCATTAAGGTGGAGGTCAAAACACGCGACAACGCAACGATGACTTACAAAGTAAAAAACTTCAAAACGACAACAGAATTGGGGGATGGGGAATTCATTTTCAACAAGGGGAAATTCCCTGGCGTTGAAGAAGTAGATAATAGAATATGATTCTCACAGAATAAGAAAGGGCCTTGAAGGCCCTTTTTTCTTTCGTCTACTCTTTGCATTCGAAAGGACTCATGCGAGTCATCATAAGGCACCGGACGCACGGCAGTGCGTCCGTACTAGACATTCACAAGACCTTTAACTCACCCACTGAATCCCCTTTACTAATTTGGATTGCGTGTTGGCTTCTGGCGACCCTTCGTCGGGAATATGATTATAGACCCAAGAGGCATGCTCCGGCAAACTCATCAGAATGGATTCAATGCGACCACCTGTTTCGAGACCGAAGCGCGTACCGCGATCGTAGACCAAGTTGAACTCCACATAGCGACCTCTGCGTATCAATTGCCATTGTTTGTTTTGTTCGGAAAAAGCCAATGACTTATTCGATGCTACAATCGGCAAATAAGCCTTGAGAAACGTTCGACCCACATCTGCTACAAAGCCAAAGGCATCCTCTTTTGAAAGCGATTCAGTTGGACGCACATAATCGAAGAAAATGCCGCCGATTCCGCGGGTTTCATTACGATGTGTGATGAAGAAATAGTCGTCTGCCCAATTTTTAAACCTCGGATAATACTCCGAGTTATATCGATCACATACCTCTTTCATTTTCGAATGAAAGAAATGCGCTTGCTCATCATTCACGTAGATGGGTGTGAGATCAATTCCGCCTCCAAACCATGAGTCACCGGCATCGGTTTCGAAGTAGCGGATATTCATATGAATAATAGGCACCATGGGAGAGAAAGGATGAATTACTATGCTCACGCCAGTTGCGAAAAAACGAGTTGCGCTTTCAGCGACTTTGTCTTTCATGAATATCGGAAGATCGCCTTCGACTGCGCTGAAATTCACGCCCCCTTTCTCAAAAACATTTCCTCTTGAAATTACGCGTGTCCTACCTCCGCCGCCATTCGCATGAGACCATGCATCCTCAGAGAAAATGGCCTTACCATCTTCCAGCTCAAGTCCGCGACAGATCTCATCTTGAATCTTGCGAAACTCGTCGGCAATGACACTCTTCTCAATCATAGGTTTGAAATTAATTGCGCAAGATTAATCCTACAGACAAATTGAAATTGTCATACTAATGAAATCAATTGGCTCGATGAAGTTGATAGTTGTCAGTGCGAATGATATTCACCGCAGCGTTTTCGAAACCACTATCCGAAGTCGTTCTAAAGAATTCGAATTTACCTGACAATGTATTAACTCCTGTATTGCGAGAAGCTTGCAAGTCGACCTTGCCAAATTTCAGCAAGTTCCAACCGAAATAAAGTGCAACGTCATACCCCACATACGAAAAATCAATGGGATCCGATTTATATCTTTTCCTGTACGCATCCTTCCATTTCAAAACAACTTCATCTTCCTCGTCTACGAAAGTTGGCTTCGGATAAGTTACATGAAACTTATTTCTCATTTCAGTTGAAATCGCATCCATATCATCCCACGCCTCCATTCCAATTACATCCACATCGGTTCGGTTTCCTAATGCTTTCCAAATGGCAGCTATGACCTTTTTGTCATTGGTAGGAGCTGCCACAACGCATTTCCCGGCAGGAAGCAATTGAGCAATTTTGAGATTATTGAGATCATCACAAACCACCACCTTGCGAAGACTATCCTTAGTCAGTTTCACCCATTCTTCCTTGAACGCCTCCACTACTTTTCGATCATCTATGATTTTAGAGTCGATGAGGACCACGTTTTCCTTTGAAAAATTCTTGTGCGCGTAGCGCGTGATTGACATCCATTGAGTAACTGATCCGGGTACCGACTTGCTCAAAGCAGGTGCATTGAGCAGAACACGATTCGGCTGCTGAACAGGTATGACCATGTGTGCATTGTTTGTTGCACACCACGCGGCAACATCCGGGACGAGATCCTTGAATAAAGGACCAATCACCAAATCAGCACCTTTCATCTCCTTACTTTTTAAGACCGATTGAATGGAGGCCTTATCGTCAACAACATCGATGATGTGAAATTTTGCCTTTAACCCAGCTGACTCCAATGAATCGCAAGCCATCATGATACCTCGATACATGGCAGTTGCCGCATCACGCAATCGAATGTCCCTTGACATCAAAGAATCCTTGGTAGTAGTGTAAAAAGGCAACATGACAACAACATCATAAGTATGTGTCGAATTATGATTATCCGCTGAAATCGAACGCTCTCCGGCGATTTGAAGTGTCGGAACTATTAAAGAGTCACCTGCAACGAGACCAGACATGATGCCCTGATTCATTTCCATCAGCTGTTCGGCCGTAATGCCATGAGCCCGGGCAATTCCGAAAATTGTATCTCCTGATTTCACAACATACTTGTCGCCTTTAGAAGGAGCAGATGCTATATGCGGAATGCGAATCACTTGACCTAGCCGCAAACCGGAATCCACTCCGGGATTAATCGAAACAATTTGGTCAATGGAAACATTGTATTTTTTCGAGATGCCGTATAACGTTTGCCCCGATTCAACGGTATGTTCGAAGTAAGCGCCATTATTAGTCGCAGGTTGCGACCAGCACACTAAGCCTAAAAACAGACTAATCAGTAGGAAAGTGAATTTCATGAAGCGCTTACCTGCAATAATGAGGCAAATATCGGAAAAGCTTCAGCAGAAAGCCTCATTCCCATTCGATGGTTGCCGGAGGTTTGGAGCTGATGTCGTAGACAACGCGATTTACACCTTTCACTTTATTGATGATATCATTCGAAACCTTCGCCATGAAATCGTGCGGAAGACGCGACCAGTCTGCTGTCATACCATCTGTACTTGTAACAGCCCGAAGCGCAACCGTACGTTCATAGGTGCGTTCATCACCCATAACACCGACGCTGTAAACAGGCAACAGAATTGCTCCGGCCTGCCATACTTCATTGTATAGTCCATGATCTTTCAACGACTGAATCCAGATATGATCGGCTTCCTGAAGCAACTGAACCTTATCGGGAGTGATATCTCCCAGAATCCGAATACCCAAGCCCGGTCCTGGAAACGGATGTCGCTCCAGAATAAAAGAAGGGATGTCGAGAGCACGTCCTACTCTCCGAACTTCATCCTTGAATAGCAAGCGCAATGGCTCAACTACTTGCAGCTTCATATAATC
>JBILCQ010000200.1:0-4412 GCA_044353065.1 Flavobacteriales bacterium
GTAAAGTCGACATCATTTCTTGCACCGGTGCAAACCTGGAAGAAGATCTCATGAATCTCGTTGCACACAATCACTATGAGCGTGTGCCCAACTACCGCGATCTTACTCCTCAGCAAGAATGGGATTTGTTGGAACGCGGCCTCAACCGTGTAACGGACACGTGTATTCCCGAGGAAGAAGCGTTTCGCCGTTTGCAAAAACACATTCATGCTCTTTGGAAAGACGCTAACGATAAAGGGGAACGCTATTTCCCGCATGAATATATGTATAAGATGTTGTTGAGTGGTGTACTCGAGGAGTACTACCAAATCGACCCTAAAAACTCATGGATGTTGGCCGCCGCAGAGCGTAACCTGCCTATTATCGTTCCGGGTTGGGAAGACAGCACCATGGGCAACATCTTCGCCAGCTACTGCATCAAGGGAGAAATTAATCCTTCTACTATGAAAAGCGGTATCGAATACATGACCTGGTTGGCTAAGTGGTATATCGATAATTCAGCGGGTAAAGGCGTTGGATTCTTTCAGATTGGAGGCGGTATTGCCGGTGATTTCCCAATTTGCGTTGTACCTATGCTTTACCAGGATATGGAAATGCATGACATCCCTTTCTGGAGCTACTTCTGTCAAATTTCAGATAGTACTACTAGCTACGGCAGTTACAGTGGTGCCGTACCCAACGAAAAAATCACTTGGGGCAAGCTCGATATCACAACGCCAAAATTTATTGTCGAAAGTGATGCAACTATCGTTGCTCCCCTCATATTTGCATGGATATTAAATCAATAATTCTCAATATCACCGGTTATGGCTGCACCCATTAAAAGAGTCATTAAAGATTACAACACGCTCACTCAAGAGCACATAGATCTCATCAACGAGCACTACCCGAACGGCTTCGAAAACGAGAACCTTGTTTCGTTCGTTACTCCGAAGGGACAGTTCATTAAGGCACTTGAAGTGCGCACCGATGACACGATTTATCTCTTCAAAATCGACAAGAACATGAAGGTTGATGATGAAGAAAATCAGGAAAACGAAGGCACAGCCATGTCAGAATTCGAAAGCTTCAAAGATGGAGGAGATGATGACATGGACGATATAGGTGAAGGTGCTGACGATGACGATGATGTAGATGCCGACATGGCCGACGATGACGGTGGTGCCGACGATGAAGACTAATCTAATTCACGAAGAATAATGAATGAGCCGGGGAGCAATCCTCGGCTTATTTTTTTGAGATAAGAAGCGGTGTGACCATCACTCCCCTGGATGTATAGGCCTTTACCGAATAAACTCCATCCGTAAGCGAGGAAATATCCAGCGCTTTCAAAGAATTCACGTACAAGTGCAAACGTCCGTATGTGTCATAAACCTCCCACCGGAAAACGTCAAGATCTTCCGATCCAACAATCTGCAGGCTATGTGATGCAGGATTCGGATAAACAATGAATTCCCTTGAATTCGATGAATTCTTGGTCTGTTGAACTGTTTCTCTACCCGGTATTTTATCATCACCTGTTTGCAAAGGGTCTAAGTAAACTTTGAATGAAGACCAAACCTCTTTGAGCAAGACGAAATGATCAATCCCGCCTGGCGCTTCGCAGCGTGAGTTGCCACCAAGAAAAACACCAACTACTTTAAAATCTGCATCAAACAATGGACTACCGACACTTCCTTCGCAAGTCTCACCAACTCCGCTGTTATGCAATCCCACCGCTAAGGGCATGATGGAAGGACTTTCCAAAAAAGAACCCTGATATTGTGCGAAACTTTTGGCCATTCCCAAGGGATGCTGAACACAATAATAGGCGTCGCTATTTAGGTCGCCCACATTCCATCCCGCGTAATACACACCTTCCTCCGCGGGAGGGGATTCTGATAAACGGATCAGCGTCAGACCCGCAATTGAATCGCGGCAAACTAACTCCGAGCCGCTAATGCAAAATAAATCACAACTACTCAACTCGGTTAAACAACGGTTATCGTTCAATCCGATTTGAAACGAAAACGAAGAAGGAGGGCCTATAATCGAAGAAGAAGCCATGACCGCGTAAGGCATGGCGCTGTTCTGAGAATTGTTAATGAGGAAGGATGTCGCATATCGCTGACCGTGATCAACCAGAACGCGCATAACCGATGAACCACATTTGCTTGCAGCGAGCTCGGATGAACCATCCGTGAGCCATTCCGTGCACAATTGAGATGATGTTGAAGCGGCGGCTGGCTCGCGATATGCTCCCGCCACAAAATTCACCTTCAAACTTCCCTCTCCACGAGCGGCACGCGGTTCATAGTATTCCAGGAACATCCGCTGTCCTAGGATATGGGGAAGAGTTACCTCGGTTTCAATGGCATAAGCTCCATTCATTGGCCCGTAATAATCTTGACGATCCTCGGAGTAAGCAAATAATTTCGCTCCGGACGGTAAACGCAAATACTCAAAAGAAACCGATATGGAGCGGGCCCGCTCGTATTCAATTCCTAAAATCCAAAGTCTGTCACCATTTTCGAGGTTTATCCAACTACCGCTGTTCTCCATAGTCCACGATACACTTCTGGCATACGCGAAACGATAGGGCAACGTCCTTAAGTCCTCTTGAATAACATCTTCCTCAAGCAAGTTGTCGACGTTCGCCTCTGCTACCCATTCTTGATTAACAGTAAGCGAAAGCTGTTGGTTCCAAGATACGGGCGTGCCTGTCCGGTTTGTTTGGCCATAGGCCAAAGCACCTAGAAAAACGAACCATATGACGAGTGAGACTTTCACTTGCTACAATCTATATCATTGAAGGATGTAACATTGCTAAGATAGGCAGAATTTCGAGACAATACTCATTTTCAAATGAATGAAAATGCATTAGTTTCACCAAACAAAGTTTCAGTTAAAACGGTATGCAACCATTTTAAAAAGGATATAGTCACACCGCTAAAGCGCACAATGTCATGACAAAAACAGCTACCATTCTTTCCGTAACGCTCCTGATTATCCGTTATTCCATCGCCAATTCGCAATCTTGCGTTGATTCTTCTCTCATTAACCTCGATATGGCTTGCCTGACCGTTTGGGATCCGGTCTGCGGATGCAATGGAGTTACATACGGGAATTCATGCGAAGCCACAAATTTTGGAGGTGTTACATCGTGGACTCCCGGAGAGTGCATAAGCCCCTGCATGGACATGTCAGGTCTCGACTTCGGGATGTGCGATATGTTTTTAGGTTATACCTGGATGAATAATTCGTGCGTTCCCATGAGCGGTTGTGGCTATGTGATAGGCAACATCGATTTCAGTCCCAATTTTTATTCTACTGCGTTGGAATGTCAACTAAACTGCGGCAATACGCTCACCGATTGCATCAACAACTGGCAAATTGAACAAGGTTATCTGGTGGATTGCGCACCTATCAATTCACCGGTATGTGGATGCAATGGTGTGGAGTATTCCAACTCATGTATGGCATTCTATTATGGTGGTGTTACAAGTTACACAACCAGCCCTTGCACAGAGAATGATTGCAGAAGAATCTCCCATATAATTTCATTCGGAGAATGCGCAATGGCTCTCGGATGGGCCTTGTGGGAGCAAGGTTGTATCATGACCAGCGGTTGCTCGTATGTGGGTCAAAACGGATATGACTACAGTGATTTCTTTTACACTTCCGAAGAAAATTGCAACGCTGCATGCAATAGTTCAATTTGCATCGACTCAACACTCATAAATCCGGATATTATTTGCCCCGCGATTTATGATCCTGTATGCGGATGCGATGGTATCACCTACAGCAATTCATGTCATGCAACCAACTACGGTGGAGTAACAAGTTATGAGAGCGGTCCGTGCATCACCTCAGTGATAGAAGCGAAAAAGGAGCAGTTAAGCATCAGCCCAAATCCGTTTCAGGATTCATTTCGCTTGAGCTCATACACGCAGGCCTCAACACATGCCATAATCTTCGATGTAACAGGAAGAGTTGTTACTTCCATTAACGCATCCACATTTATGCACCCCGTAGACGCCTCATCCTGGCAGAGCGGGATTTACATTATTCGAATTTACAATGGAGATAATGCGATTAAGAGCGCTTCAATCGTGAAGCAATAAGATTAAAGTGGAGCGTTTTCGAATGCTCGTAATACATCCAACACGGAAGGATACGTATTCGCCAACACGAAATCCCAATTGCTTGGAGAAATCCATTTTGCCTCAGAGATGCCTTCTATCAATTGGGGCTTTGGCTCGTCATGACCTGCATGCTTCATCACATACCAATCGGTCGATTTCAAGATTTGCTCACCCTTCAATGTATACGTGTGAAACGTCGTTACCAAGTGACGTTCAATGGTCAGTTTATCAATGGAACACTCCTCCTCCACTTCACGCACAGCTGCCGGTTCCAACTCTTCTCCATTT
>JBILCQ010000201.1:0-4405 GCA_044353065.1 Flavobacteriales bacterium
GCATAGGGTTGGCCTCATTGCGAAAATGTAACTTGCACACATTGTATTTCAAACTCATACGAATGCGCCTTCAATCGGCTGTTTTCTTCTTATTGATTGTTTCGATGTTTCTCGGGCAGCGGCTGTTTTCGCAGGGCTGTGCCGATGCTTTGAGCAATTACATATGCGCCAACCAAACGCAAGAAGGCCAGGTGCTCTATGCGCAGTACCCCGCGTTTTTTAATTTGGGAACTTTTACCTCTGTGTCGGGCGATTCGTTGAATTACGCTCAGTGGTATTCTTTTCACACCAATTCTACGGGGGCGGGAAGTATAACCGTATCGGTTCAATTGAATAACTGTGATTACACCGGAGATGGACAGAGCGATGTGCTTTACATGAGTGTCTATTCAATTGTGGAGGGCGGTAACCCTTGCGCAATTTCTACCAATTCATCGGCATTGAACGCGGCTGTAATTCCAAGCACTGGTTCATCGCTGGAGTATAGTCTGCCAACTGTTTTACCTGATAGGGACTACATCATTGTAATTGGGATGTTTCTCCCTCCGACATCCAACCCCGCAGAGCTCCCTTGCGGCTTCAACCTTACCGTTTCGGGAAGTGCTCTCGAGGTGGAAGCAACGGCTGATCCACCTATTGTTTACGGAAATCAAACCTCCACGTTAACGGTAGCCGGACAAACCGATAACGTAGCGGTGGAATGGACGCCGTCTCAATACCTCGACAATCCCACGAGCGTTTCACCGGTCGCATCGGTCGACGAGGCCACGACTTTTCAGGTAACCGCCCAAGTGGGTAATTGCACGGTAACGGATGTGGTGACGGTGTCGAGGAGTGGTTGTGAGACAGCTCTTGATAACACGCTGTGTGCAGAAGAAACCCAGCAAGTTGATTCGCTTTTTCCGAATCCTTATTCAAGTCCCTGTTTTCCATCGAGCGTGCCTTTTCAGACGCTGAGCAGTACCGTTTGGTATTCGTTTCACACAAACGAATTGAGCGGTGAGTCGGTCACGATTGATGTTGATTTTGTGGATTGCGATTATTCGACGGAAGGTGACAATGACTTTGTATATGTTGCGGTATTTCCCGTCGAGGCAGTACAGAGTCCGTGTGAGGAAATTGATTTAGAGGTGCAATGCGCTGGCGACAAATCTTCTTTTGAGTATGAGTTGGCTAATGTTCAATCTAACACCGATTACGTAGTTGTAGCCGGCTCGAACCATATAGTTCAGGGGAGTAATGCAGAAGATCCATGCGCATTTGACTTAACCATCTCGGGCGGGGCAGTTGATATTACCGCTGTTCTTCCTGGTGGCGTAGCGTCGATTAATTTGGGACAGGGAATAGAGCTTCAGGTGAATGGCGCAGACTCGAACCAAACCGTGTCTTGGTCTCCGTCTCAATATGTCGAGAATCCAAACCAGGTCACTACGCTAGCATATCCCGAAGAAACAACGACGTTTCAGGTAACGGGAAGTGTGGGTGAATGCTCGCTGTTGTCCGAGGTCATTGTAACTGTTGATGACCCTATTGACATTTATTCCGCCATCTCTCCCAATGGCGATGGCATTAACGACACCTGGAAAATTGGTCAGATTGAGCGTTTCGAGGGTTGTCAGGTAGAAGTATTCGATCGTTGGGGTCAAAGCGTGTTTAAGTCGGTTGGTTATGAAAGGCCTTGGGATGGAACCTTCAAGGGAAAGTACCTACCTACCGGCCCCTATTATTATGTCATTGAGTTGAATTCACTGGATGTAACCATAGCTCCATTTACAGGCGTTGTAAGCATTGTTCACTAAACTGAGAAAATATCTGACGATGCTGTTGCTGGTTGCTACAACCGGTGCGATGGCGCAGCAGCTTCCTCATTTTACGTTTTTCACCTACAACTACATGCAGTATAATCCGGCTGTTGTGGGCACGGCTCCTTGCCTCGACTTAAAGCTTGGTTTACGAAGACAATGGAGGGGCATGGAAGGTGCACCAACCACGTCTTTCGTGAATGTGCACGGAAAGGTTGGTAAAAAATCGAAGCTGCGATTTCATGGATTGGGAGCCACAGTCGAGAATGATGTAGCAGGCCCCTTCGATTACACGAATGTGCACGTCAACTATGCCCATCACTTGAAGTTGGCCAGCAAGTATTATCTCGCCGCCGGATTGAGTGTTGGTTTTTCGCAGTATAGTGCCGATTTCAGCGAAATGAGATTTGAGAATCAACAGAAGGAGACTGCAATTGAAGGAGTCATAAACGACTTTATTTTTCCCATGTTCAATGCCGGATTGTGGCTGTATAGATCAGACCGTTTTTATGGATTGTCGGTGCGTAGTGTGAATGCCAAGAAAATTGATGGTTTTGCGGATAGTCGAGTACAGCGGCATTTTACCTTCGCCAATGGGTATGCTCGCAGATTGACAGGCGAGCTCACGTTTAAACCTGCGTTTTTGATTAACTATGTAGGAAAGAGCCGCGCCTCTATCGACGCCCAGGCCTTACTTTCATACAAAGACATTGTGGATGTAGGCCTTGCAGCGCGATCGGGACATGGTTTCTCGGCCTTGGTAAAAATTGCGGCTATTCAGTACCTAACGGTGGGTTATGCCTACGATGTCACACTCAATAAGATTCGCTATGTAGCCGGTAGTACGCATGAAATCGTCATCGGTTTGAGAGCTTGTAAAGAAGGCAACAAGCTTCATGTTCCTTGTTCGGCCTACGATTAATCATGAACATCGAAATTTTCCGAGAGTATTGTTTAAGTAAGCCGGGGGCATCGGAGCACTTGCCATTCGATAATCGCACTCTTGTCTTCAAAGTGGGTGGAAAAATGTTC
The DNA here is from genome assembly GCA_044353065.1 of Flavobacteriales bacterium. Lineage (GTDB taxonomy): Bacteria > Bacteroidota > Bacteroidia > Flavobacteriales_D > Sanyastnellaceae > JAIBBG01. The sequence goes on from JBILCQ010000201.1 coordinate 2,835, forward strand.
GCGCTCTGCGATTTGGAAGAATTCACAGGAGCCAATTTGAAATGTGATACGGAATGGGCGGTTGAGTTGCGTGAGCAATATGACGCTATAACTCCGGGTTATCACATGAACAAGAAACATTGGAATACGGTGGCAGCGCAGAATGATGTCGACATGACTTTCTTCTTAAAACTGATTGACCACAGTTATGATTTGGTGAAGTCGGGGTTGCCAAAAAGGGAGCGTGAAAAACTTTCGTAATTTTTAATTTTTGCCCGAAGCGCTCGGTTTAGATTTGAAATAAACACTCATCGATATGAATGAATCAACCAAGTATCCTCGTTTGCAAGAGTTGGCAAGTAACATCCACATGCAAATGGAGCGTTTAAAGGCAGGAGAGTTATCGTTGGAAGAGCTTGAAATCGTTGCAGAACAAGGTCGTGAATTGTATGAACGACTTGTAGTGCTGCGGTATAAGGCGTACAATGATTCTGTGTCAGGCACTGTCGCTCAGGATTCCGTGCAAGAAGTTGATGCGCCTGTATTGGCTCAGGAAGCCCCGAAGACGGAGGGCCTTCACCAGGTTTCACTTATCGATGCCATAGAAGAAGTAACGAAAGAAGAGTTATTCGATGATGCTCCCTTGTTTGCATTGAACACCAAGGAAGATGCGCCCATCGCAAATACCTTGTTTGATTTGGCTGCTTTGCCCGCCACCCAAAGCGTGAACGACATGCTGGCGCAAACCATCGTACAGCATGAAACACTGGCGCAGCATCATTCACACACTCCGATAGCCGATTTAAAAATTGCCATCACACTCAATCAGCGTTTTCAATTTTCGCGTGAGTTATTCAAGGGCAATAATCAAGACTATGAAGTAGCTATCGATCTTCTCAACACCTCTTCAAAAGAAGATGCATTGCAGTATGTGAAATCACTCGAGAACAAGTATGAGTGGAATAATGATTCATCGGTGGTTCGCGATTTCCGCTTGCTGGTTGATCGCCGTCATTCATAAAAGAATTCCGATTGAAACTCTTTGTGGTGCCAACACCCATTGGCAATTTAGAAGACATCACTTTGCGCGCCATACGGGTGTTGCGGGAGTGTGATCAGATTTTTGCTGAGGACACGCGAGAAACACGAAAGTTGTTGGTGCATCTGGGCATTGATAAGCCGATGAGTTCCTTTCACCTCAACAACGAACACGCTGTCGTTGCCAAAACCGTAACGCACATTCAAAGTCTGAATAGCGCAGTCCTCGTGAGCGATGCCGGCACACCCGCCATCAGTGATCCGGGGTACTTGTTGGTGCGTGAGTGCATCAAAGCAGGTATTGAAGTGGAGTGTTTACCGGGCCCTACCGCGTTTGTTCCGGCTCTCGTAGTGAGCGGTATACCGTGTGAGGAGTTTCATTATATCGGCTTTCTTCCGCATAAGAAAGGGCGCGAAACACGTTTCAAATCCATCGCAGAGAGCGACGTCACAACGGTGCTGTATGAAAGTCCACATCGAATGGTCAAGACGCTGGAGCAGGCGGTTAAATTCCTGGGCCCCGATCGTAAGCTTTCCGTTAGCCGTGAAATCAG
>JBILCQ010000202.1:0-4392 GCA_044353065.1 Flavobacteriales bacterium
ATACTTCGCCAAATCTGTCTGATAGTTTCCTTCACTATCCTCATCCATGGCACTTACAATACGATTTTTCCAAGTACCGTAACGAGCCGGAAAGCCTGTTGTTTCTCCCACGACAATAATGAGAAAGATGAAGCCCACGCCAACGGCCACAAGCTTACTCATGTGACGGAAGGGAACACCGGCTAGGAACATCATCAAAAAACAAATACTCGCCAACATCGCTGCCGTCGAAAAGTTGGCTGGCAGGATGAGACCGCAGATAAGCGCAATGGGCCAAATAACAGGTATAACACCTTCCTTAAAATCATGAAGTATGTCGCGCTTTACCGCCAGAGTTCGACCCACATAAATGATGAGTGCAATCTTCGCAAAATCACTGGGTTGAAAAGTCAGACCGGTGAAGGGTATTACAATCCAGCGATTGGCATCATTCAGGTTGTGACCAAAGAAGAGCGCATACGCAAGCAAGGCCGCAGCTACCAACAACAGAATCTTTGACAACCTTGAAAAATATCGGAACGCCATTCGATGAACAACATACATCGTAATAAATCCTAGGATGATAAAACCACCGTGCTTGAGCAAAAACTTCAGACTGTTTCCATGTGCTTTGTAAGCCAGCGTAGAGATTGCGCTATACACAGCGAGTATCGAAATGAGCGACAAAAAGATAGTCACCATCCAGATGGTTCGGTCGCCTTGCAGTTTACTAAGGAGTTGCTTCATGTTTTTCAGGTCGTGTACGAATATGCATTGACAACACCTTGCATACGGACTCTGTTTAAATGCGTTTTACACAAACCGCTGTGCAACAGAATGGGCAAAAAAAATCCCGTCACATGGACGGGATTTACAAGATTGAAATTTCTTTATTGTATCAACACCTTTCGGGTCGTTACGCGGGAGCCTTGCTGAAAGCGCACAAGGTAGATTCCGCGCTGAAAAGCTGAAACATCATGACGAACGGTGAAATCCTCAGAAGCAATCACACCCTGATACAAGGTTGCTACTTCGCGACCGGTCATATCCAACATGGTAACCGATACTCTGTTACCTGTTGCATGCACCATGCTGATTAATAAACTTCCACCGGAAACCGCGCGCACATTCATTTCAGCTGCATCAGAGTGAACACTTTGTACGTTGGTTGGGCTGGCTACAGCTGTAAAAATCCCATCCTGACCGGAGTGGAACGTGCATTCAAATGCGTAATTACCGGCAACTGCCACTATGTAATCGTACGACTGATTTCCAGAGTTCAATGGTGAGTTCCAGGTTGCTGCGCCGGCAGGCACTTGCGTTGAAACCGTGTTGTGAGACCCGTTATTCCATCTGAATCGAACGGTATCTCCAACGGTGACTGAGAAGTCGGCAGGACTAAATGTCAATCCCTGCTGATTAACAACATGTATGGTAGCGTAAGCTTGCAGTGAAACTGCGAAAACGCAAATGAAAAAGGACAGTAAGTTTTTCTTCATAGCTTCAATGTTAGTTCGATTATTCATCGCTCTGGCGGGCTTCTAAAAATGATGCCACTAGTTCGTTGTGAATAACGCTTACTTGAACGCATCGAAACCGGTAACATCCATACCCGTAATGAGCAAGTGGATATCATGTGTTCCTTCGTATGTAATCACCGATTCGAGGTTCATCATATGTCGCATTACGGGATATTCATTCGTAATACCCATACCGCCGAGCATTTGACGTGACTCACTCACGATTTCCTTGGCCATTGCAATGTTGTTACGCTTCGCCATGCTGATTTGAGCTGTGGTTGCGCGTCCTTCGTTTCGCAACTGACCTAAGCGGAAGGTAAGCAACTGGGCCTTGGTAATCTCGGTAATCATTTCAGCCAGCTTCTTTTGTTGCAACTGAAAAGCTCCGATGGGCTTGCCGAATTGAATACGCTCCTTGGAGTAACGCAAGGCAACATCATAACAATCCAGAGCTACACCGATAGCTCCCCAAGCAATACCATAGCGCGCAGAATCGAGGCATCCGAGTGGAGCACCCAAACCGCTTTTATTTGGAAGCAAGTTTTCTTTTGGAACCTTTACGTTATCGAAAATGAGTTCACCGGTATCGCTGGCGCGCAAGCTCCACTTGCCATGCATGGTCGGTGTTGTAAATCCTTCCATTCCGCGCTCTACAATAAGACCGTGAATGCGCCCCGCTTCGTTCTTCGCCCAAACCACAGCTATTTGCGCAAATGGCGCATTGCTAATCCACATCTTCGCACCATTGAGCAAATAGTGATCGCCCATGTCCTTGAAATTGGTGATCATACCACCCGGATTGCTTCCGTAATCGGGCTCTGTCAATCCGAAGCATCCCATCCATTCGCCGGTAGCGAGTTTTGGGAGGTATTTCATACGTTGTTCTTCAGTACCGTACTTATAAATCGGATACATCACCAGGGAACTCTGCACCGATGCAGTCGAACGTAATCCGCTATCGCAACGCTCCAACTCCTGCATAATTAATCCATAGGAAATTTGATCGAGTCCTGCTCCACCATATTCGGTTGGGATATACGGGCCAAAGGCGCCGATCTCACCAAGACCTGCGAGCAAATGCTGAGGAAACTTACAGTTTTCGGCGGCCTCCTCTATAATCGGAGAAACCTCCTTCTTTACCCATGCACGGGCCGTATCACGAACCAGCTTCTGCTCCTCGCTGAGCCATTCGTCCATCAAATAATAATCGTGACCTTGGTATAAATCTGTGCGCATTGTGTATTGAATGTTTAATCAGATAAACGTCGGCTTTTCCGACGACGGCGCGAATGTACGACTGCGATTGGTGAACAGAAAACAAAAAAGGGGTAATCGGAAAAGGGGTAAGGGGTAAGCGGAAAAGGGAAATGACTCCTACCTCATCCTTCATCCTTTACCCCTTCTCCGATTACCCCTTCTGATTGGCTTCATACCAGGTGTCCACCAACAAATCGCGCCCATTGCTAGCTTCCACGGCCAGAAAATCGCATCGCTCATTCATCTGATGACCGTTGTGACCTTTGATCCACTTGAAACGGACTTTATGCCTTTGAGCTACTAGCAGATAGCGCTTCCACAGGTCGGGATTCTTCACATTTTTCCAGCCGCGTTTCACCCAACCTCCAATCCAATTCTTCTCTACCGCATCCACTACATATTTGGAATCAGAGTAGACAGTTACTTCGCAGCCTTCCTGCTTGAGCATTTCTAAGCAAACAATCACGCTCAACAACTCCATGCGGTTGTTGGTGGTGAGACGAAAACCTTGACTAATCTCCTTGTAATGCGGCCCGCTTTGGAGGATGGCGCCATATCCGCCCGGACCCGGGTTACCCTTGGCAGCGCCGTCGGTATAAATGGTAATGCTCGTCATCGTTCCCTTTATCCGAGCAAATGTTGAATATTGTTACTGAAGAGCTTCACGGCGATGGCAAGTAGGATGATACCAAAGATTTTCTCTACCACATTAATACCTGCAACGCCCAATGCACGCTCAATTCGATTGGTCAACTTCAGAACGATAAAGATGGGCAGCATGTTTAGAGCAATAGCCACCAAAATATTGATTTGCTGATACTCTGCTCCGAGCGAAATAAGCGTGGAAAAAGTGCCGGCCCCGGCGATAATCGGAAAAGCAAGCGGCACAATCGACGCAGCTCCTTCAGCTCCTTCCTTTTGCTTGAAAATTTTAATTCCGAGCACCATTTCCATCGCGATGAAGAACAAGATAAACGAACCTGCAACCGCAAATGAATTCACATCAACGCCGAAGAGATAGAGAAATCGTTCACCCAGAAAAAGGAAAACAACCATCAAGACAAATGACACTAACGTGGTGGTGATTGGCTGAATATTGCCGGAAGTATTCTTGATTTTGACAATGATGGGAACACTCCCAATGATGTCAATCACGGCAAATAAAACCATGAAACACGAGCCGATTTCTTTCCAGTCGAACATGGTGCGAAGGTAGGTGGTTCAAGTCGGAGTGGAAACAGCCAATTGAACCTTTTACAGATGCTTCAACACTTGCTCAACCACTTCCGGAAACGATTTCATCTCAAGCGCTCGCACCTTCTGCTCAATATCTGATGCGCTATCGGCTTCATCCAACTGCGTTTTGTATTGAGCCACAATTGTACCCTCGTCATAGTGTTCATTCACCCAGTGAATCGTTATGCCTGATTCTTTTTCACGAGCCGCGTGAACAGCTTCATGAACGAAATGGCCGTACATGCCCTTACCACCGTATTTGGGTAATAGCGACGGATGAATGTTGATGATTCGCTGAGGAAAATGCGCCACCATGTTCGCAGGAACTTTCCAGAGAAAACCTGCCAAGACTATTAAATCGACTTGAAGTGATTTTAGCTTTTGAATAAACTCATCACTC
>JBILCQ010000336.1:0-4349 GCA_044353065.1 Flavobacteriales bacterium
ATTTCATATAATTTCTTTAATTCGCATGGAGACATTCAAGTACGAGCTTTTGGCCATGCCTATTTCCAATCCTTTTCCATGTATTGCGTCTTATTGTCGCTTCGCGAATACCTTGAAGGGGCAAAGATTTGCATTATCGTGAGTCCCGGTTGGTTTGAAACTACCGGAACGAATAGTCAGGCATTTGTGGAGTTCGTCAGACCTGAAATGCTCGCCAATATTGCGCATGATAAGGGTATTAATGAGCAGTATAAGAATTATATATCCGATTATTTGAGTCGAGTTAAGTCTGACTTGAGCGGTTTAACTCCAGCAATGGAATATTTTCATTCGAGAACGAGTTCTTTTTTATTTCAAGAATTCCGCAGCAATGTTTTGCTGAGGCAAATTCCGTCTTATCGCTACTGTAATGGTCCGCTTGCATCTAGATCAGATTTTGCTTCGTTGGATGCTTTTAATTGGAAGAGTATGAATGACTCATTGATCCAGAAGTTTCATTCTGTTTGCTCTAATGCTTATCAGGTTGATGATAGTCGATTTACCTCAATGACTAACGGAACAAAGGTGTTTACGCCGAAGCCGGTCAAGTTTGTTCGAAATGAAGTTAATCAAGAGCTACATGATTTTAGAGTTCTACTCAAAATGCTTCATGAATATGGTGCTAAACCTTCGCTTGTAATACAGCCACTAAACCCTTACGTGTATAGTGGTCTAGATTCTTTTCATAGTGTTCTGAATGAGATACTGGCTGAATGTAACCATTATAATTTTCCATGCCTGAATCTATTTGAAGCCGATCAGGAAAGTTATATCCACGGAATATTGAATGATGGGATGCACATGGGAGATGTGGGGTGGAATAGGGTCAACGAATTTATTAATCGGAATGCAAACCATGAATAAATCTGCTCGAGCGAATTTCCTTATTTATGTTCTACTCTTTTTAGGTTACATGCTTTTCTATGTCTACGATATTGAGTATCTCGTTTATCCTAACTATGAGCAAAACGCAAAGCCGAAAACTCAATTTGTTTATCAGCAATTCTAGCTCTCAATAATGTTTCACTTTTACGACATATTGCCATACTCGGAGACTGCATTTTATATTGTCGCAGCTTGCGCTGTTGCATTTACATGGATTTTAAAGGGGATTGCAAATAGTTTCGGGGATTCGAAATTGTATAGTAGCTGGCTTTTGTTCCTCACGGTGGCCTACACGATTTTCATGTATACAAATCCGTTGGGAATATTTCTGTTTGTTTTCTACGGCTATTTGGTTTATCGATTTATTAGTAGAAGAAATGATCGTTGGCGAGTTGTTGCTGTTATACTCTACATACTCCCATTGTTTCTGAACAAATTCTTAGGCGTTGTTCCTGAAATGAAAACAGATTTGAGGAAAGTCCTTCAAATCGCAGGGATATCCTATATGACCTTTAAAATGGTTCAGGTTCATTTGGATGAGAGTGATAGAGATGTAATTGGGCCTGGAAGATTTTTCCTTTTTTTATCCTTTACACCTACAGTTTTAATAGGCCCTATTGATCGTTATAAAAGGTTTAGTGATAATCTGCAATTGGGCTTTTCTGCCATCAACCAAGATAATTTGGTGAGCGGGTTTAATTTTTTTATTCGAGGTCTATTATACAAGTATGTTTTAGCGCATGCTATACAAACACTGGTGTTAAATCACTTGGAGGGATTCGGTTTTTGGATGCATCATGTGTGTTACATGTATTCTTATTTGATGTACTTGTTCTTTGATTTTGCCGGATATTCTTTGTTAGCTATGGGGTTAGGTTATATGCTGGGGGTTCAGGTTCCGTTTAATTTTAATAGCCCTTTCCTTGCAGTAAACCCCAAGGAGTTCTGGCAGCGCTGGCATAAAACGTTAGGCGATTGGTTGAATGACTTTTTTTTCCGACCTATCTTGAAGTCGCTCTCATTGAAGAATTTCTCAACCCCGCTTGTCCGTCAGAACATTGCGTTATTTGCGACTTTCAGTTTGATGGGGTGTTGGAATGGGTTTGAGTTACATTTCATTTTGAGTGGTATGTTGTTCGGTCTCTATTCGGTTGTCCATAATTATTATTCAGTACAGTGCAAAAAGTTGAAGCGCGATGTTGTTTTTGGTTCATTGCCTCCTCATTTGGTTAGAGCGATTTCCATTTTCATTATGTTCAATCTGGTAGCATTTGCCATTTATATTTTCAGCGGAAATATTATTTGAAATGAAGTTTGATTTTAAGACAAGAGCTTTTCAAGATTTGGAAGTGAAATCGGATAAGCTCGCCGTTATTGGTGAAAACCGTGAGTTAACCTGGACTGAATTTCGATCTGAAGTACTTAAGCTCTCCGATTTTCTGGCATCCGAGATGAGAGTTACGGCTAACAATGCTCCGGTCATTATATACGGCCATAAGAACGCGGAAATGATTGTTGCCGTCTATGCTTGCTTGAGCCTGCAGATCCCCTATATTCCAATAGATGAGCTATACCCTGCGGAACGCATTACGCGCGTTTCTCAAATTGCAAATTCTCAGGTTTTGATTAATTGCACGGATCGATTTATTGATTTGGAAGGTCCGTCTCAAGTGTTGGTTGGGAAATCGGAATTCACTGTTAAAGCGAGGAATCTAGAAGTGTCAACTCGTACTTCAGAAAGCGTTCTGCATGACCCCTTGGTTTATATCATTTTCACATCCGGAAGCACAGGTGAGCCCAAAGGCGTTCAAATTTCGAATAGTGCGATTCTTACTTTTTTGGAATGGATGACGAATGATTTTGGCTTTACATCCAATGATGTGTTTCTGAATATTGCTGTTTTTAGTTTTGACCTCTCTGTATTTGAGTTGATGACATTCGGTGCCTTAGGCGCGACACTTTTGCTCAATGGTCGGCAGACACTGGATTCGGCAGATAAACTACTGAATCGAATCGAACGGTATGGTGCTTCTATCTGGGTATCCACGCCATCATTTTCCATGTTGTACGCGCGCGATTCGCATGCACAAATCAGGGAGAATATTACCAGTTTTTTGTTTTGCGGAGAAGTTTTGCCATATGGGCTTGCCAAGGAGCTTAAGGGTCATTATCCGAGCACACGCGTGTTGAATACCTATGGTCCAACCGAGGCAACAGTGGCAACCACACTGATCGAAATTGACGACACAATTTTGTCGAAGTATGAAGTGTTACCGGTAGGCTATCCAAAACGGGATTGTGAGATTGGGATTGAAGATTCAGAAATTGTCATTTACGGTGAAAACGTTTCTTTGGGCTATCTGAATAGAGAGGATTTGAATAGGGTCAAGTTTGGCGTGAAGGAAAACAAAAGGTACTTCAAGACAGGCGATTTGGGCTACATCGAGAATGGATTGTTGTTTTGCCGCGGAAGGAATGATGATCAGGTTAAACTCCGAGGATATAGAATTGAATTAAATGAAATCACGTCGAAACTAGAGATGCTTGACTTTGTGCATATGGCTGTAACCATTGCCCTGAAGCGAAATGAGGAAGTCAAGAAAATTGTCAGTTTGGTGGTACTGAAGATTGAAAGAGAAGGTGACGTGAAAACCGAGATACAAGAATTCCTTAAGCGTCACCTGCCCGAATATATGATTCCTTCAGACATTAAGGTGGTAGACGCTTTTCCACTCAATCAAAATGGTAAAATAGATAAGAGTCTGTTGCCTGATTTATACTTGAGGGCTGATAAGTCTTGAGGGGCTGCTTAGTGTAATTCCTAAATAGCCATCTATAGTTAATCGTGGATTGTGGTGACTGTCTATCGGAATTCTACAGCAAACTTTCTAAGCGTCTGCGGCTCTCGAACCAGTTCGAGTGCCTGTCTCGAAATAACGTCTTATCTTTTTCTGTTCATGTTTAGTTATTCTTACCTGTGCGCTGTTTTTAGAATTGATTTTTCGTTTCCCCTTCTTGTTAGGAATCGTCTTTTCTATTTCCTGATAATCGAAAGTGATGGGCACATCCAGAATGCTCATAGGGTGAACATGTAGGAAGGTGCCAATTTTAATGAGAGTGATTAGCGTAAAGTTTTTGCCCTGCTACAGACGGAAAGAGTTGCTTTTGTCGAGTTCAATTTTTTTTCCTAAATCAGCCAACGTGTATCCCCGCTCTTTGCGAAGTGCCCTTATTCTAAGGCCTACCGCTTTCAAGTAGCTATCGACACTCGACTCTTTTGTCATCTCAAACAAAAGTCGTTTGTGAAGAATTCAAAAGTTGTGTTATAACACTACTTTGATTTATATTTGCATCGGCTATCAGTTGGGGAAAACACATTGATAATGCTCACAATTGAAGTCGGAGAAACCGAAAATCCTTAAGAG